>JADFYL010000172.1 GCA_015233045.1 Nitrospirota bacterium
TCAAAAACCCTTTTTATCGATAGGTGCAAATTCCTATATCGGAGCTTGGGTTTTTGTGAATGTATTGACCATTGTATCGAATTCATGTTAGACTTATCGGCTTGAGGCTCTGAAAGCAATTACTTGAAGGTAAAACACAGGCAGGAGGAGGGTATCCCGATATGTTTCAAGAGGGTGTTCCAATGGAAGGCTTAAATGACATACTCGCTAAGTATTATCAAAGCGAGGGTAGTATTGTCTCAATACTGCAGGACATGGAGGTAAGGTATGGCTACATCCCCGAGGAGGCCGTCTCGTGGGTCTCGCAGCAGACGGGATTGTCCGCCTCGCGGTTTTATGGCGTGGCTACGTTCTACGGCCAGTTCCATCTTGTAAAGCCGGGTAAAAATGTAGTGAAGATATGCCGCGGCACGGCCTGCCATGTCAAGGGTTCAGAGAAGATTAGCGACGATGTTCGCACTATGCTTCATGTCGGTGTCGGTGAGACTACCCCTGACGGGAATTTTACCGTAGAGCATGTGGCGTGTGTTGGGGCGTGCGCGAGGGCGCCGATATTTATCGTCGGCAAAGATGTGTACGGCAAGATGACGCCGCAGAAGGCAAAAAAGCAATTGGAAAAATATATGGATGGTGAGGGAAATGGGAAAAAAGGCTAAGATAGAGATAATCGTAGGAATGGGGACATGCGGCATAACGGCCGGTGCCTCAGATATCTATGCCCTCGCCGGAGAGCTGGCTAAGGCAAAAGGGTTAGACATAAAATTATCCTCAACCTCCTGCATAGGGATGTGCCACAGCGAGGTGCTTGTGGATGTCGTGGTTGATGGGTTTGCGCGCGTGACGTATGGCAATGTGACGACGGCGTCAATAGAGGAGATAATCAACTCCCATGCCGCGGAAAATGTGCCGGTAATCAAATATGCCCTAGCCCAGATGCCCTCCTATGGAAAGGCATACGATGATATACCGATATTTGGCCAACTCCCCTATATGAATAAGCAGGAGCGGGTGGTGCTGTCAAACTGTGGATTCATAGACCCTCTTTCGATAGAGGATTACATAAGCCACGGCGGGTATGAGGCCGTGAAAAAGGTGATTGCCACAGGGGACCCCAAGACGGCTATAGAGACAATTAAGGCCTCCGGCCTAAGGGGCAGAGGCGGCGCGGGGTTTCCCACAGGACTAAAGTGGGAGTTTTGCAATAAGGCGCAGTCTGACGTCAAATATATCATCTGTAACGCCGACGAGGGCGACCCCGGTGCGTTTATGGACAGGAGCGTCCTTGAGGGCGACCCCCACGCGATAATTGAAGGGATGCTCATCGCTGGTTACAGCATAGGTGCCAGCTATGGCTATGTCTATTGCCGTGCCGAGTACCCGCTGGCAATCAGCAATCTGAAAGTTGCCATCGCGGCGGCGCATGAGAGGGGTTTTCTTGGCGACAGCGTGTTAAATTCGGGATTCAAATTCAATATTAAAATAAAAGAAGGCGCCGGGGCATTTGTCTGCGGAGAGGAAACCGCACTCATCGCCTCAATCGAGGGTCTTAGGGGGATGCCGAGGGCAAAACCGCCGTTTCCCGCCCAAAAAGGACTCTGGGGCAAGCCCACAGTAATTAATAACGTGGAGACGCTTGCTAACGTACCACGAATCATCGTAAAAGGCGCTGAGTGGTTCTCATCCTTTGGTACCGAAAAAAGCAAGGGTACGAAGGTCTTCGCCCTCGCCGGAAAGATTAACCGTGGCGGCTTGATAGAAATCCCTATGGGGATTACACTGCGCGAGATAATCTACGACATAGGCGGAGGTATCCCCAATGACAAGGCATTCAAGGCGGTTCAGACTGGAGGCCCCTCAGGCGGCTGTCTAACGACGGCGATGCTTGACACGCCCGTTGATTACGAGAGTATCGCAAAGGCCGGCTCTATTGTAGGCTCCGGCGGCATGATCGTCCTTGACGAGGACAACTGCATGGTGGACATCGCTAAATTCTTCCTTGAGTTTACCCAGTCCGAGTCATGCGGGAAGTGTACGCCGTGCAGGATAGGGACGAAGAGGCTTTATGAGATACTTGAGAGGATAACCAACGGCAAGGGCAGAAAGGGCGACCTGGAGTTGCTTGAGGCGCTTTCAGAGGATATTCGTGCTGCAAGCCTCTGCGGACTTGGGCAGACTGCCCCAAATCCAATCCTTAGTACGCTGAGGAATTTCAGAGAGGAGTATGCCGCCCACATCGAAGAGAAACGCTGTCCGGCGGCCGTCTGTAAGCCCCTGATAACGTTCACTATAGTAGAGAAGTCGTGTACGGGCTGTATGGCCTGCGCAAGGGCCTGCCCCGTGAACGCCATAACAGGTGAGAAGAAGAAGCCACATTTTATAACGCCGGAGTTGTGTATCAAGTGCGGTTCATGCTTTGACGCGTGTAAGTTTAAGTCGGTTTTAAAGAAGTGATTAAAGGAGGATTGACGATGAGTATTAAGTTAACGATAGACGGCAAAGAGGTGGAGGCTGCCCCCGGCGCAACAATCCTTCAGACGGCCAGAGACTACGGCATCCATATCCCCACGCTTTGTGACAATCCCGTCCTTGAACCCTATGGCGGCTGTCGGCTTTGCCTCGTCGAGGTGGAGGGGATGCCAAAGCCCACGACATCGTGTACGACGCCGGTAACAGAGGGGATGAAGGTAAAGACCGCCACCCCAACTGTTGAGAGGTTGAGAAAGACGGTCATTGAGCTGCTGCTTTCCGACCATCCCAATGACTGTATGATATGCGAGCGTGCGGGGGATTGCAAGCTCCAGGAGTTCGCCTATTTCTATGGGCTTAGAGAAAACAGGTTTTACGGCAAGAGAAGACAGTATACAAAGCAGGACGGCAATCCCTTTATAGAGCGAAATATGGACAAGTGCATCCTGTGCGGGCAGTGCGTGCGTGTGTGCAACGAGGTGCAGGGTGTGGGGGCCATAGACATAGCCTACAGGGGATTTGACGCGAAGGTGTGCCCATCGTTTGAGAGGGACTTAAATTGCGAGTTCTGCGGCCAGTGTGTCAGCGTATGCCCAACAGGGGCGCTTACAGGGCGTATTTGGGCAAAGAAGGGACGCAGTATTAATGTGAAGGAAGTCGAGACGACCTGCTCATACTGCGGCTGCGGCTGTCAGTTGAATCTCCATGTTCGGGGCAACGAGATAGCGCGCGTCTCATCAAAGGCCGATACACATAACGAGGGGTGGCTTTGCGTAAAGGGCAGATTTGGTTACGAATTCATAACCAGCCCTGACAGGCTCAAGACCCCATTGATAAAAAAAGATGGTAAATTCACAGAGGCAACATGGGACGAGGCCATCTCTTATATTGCAACTAAGTTCAAGAAAATACGTGATGACCACGGCCCTGATGCCATTGCCGGGCTGTCCTCAGCCAGATGCACAAACGAGGAGAATTTTCTGTTTCAAAAATTTATGCGCGCGGTGATAGGGACGAACAACGTCGACCACTGCGCCCGTCTCTGACACAGCCCCACGGTGGCCGGTCTGGTCA
>JADFYL010000044.1 GCA_015233045.1 Nitrospirota bacterium
AAATCGTTGTAGGGGTAACTCTACCGTGGGTTCGAATCCCACCCCCTCCGCCATAAGCATCTTTTCCTTCAAGCTTTAGCAGGATATGATTAAACCTTTCGGTGTGTTCCTGTGTCTAATGCTGAGAAGATGGAGAAGGTCATGCACATTCAGTTTTGGGGTAATGTGAACAGCATAATCAGGGGAAGTGTTGATCTTGACATTTTAACTATTTGCTATAACATGAAAAGATTCTTGCCTATTGTAGCTAGCTCAGGTATCAAAAATGGGACGACAGTAAATAATGGGGTTATTTTCCATAATTTCAAAGAAGATTTGATAAAGAACCGGATTTTTAATAAAATATTGAATCTGAAATCTTTTACATTCAGTTATCTCATAAATATCATAAAAATTGAGAGACCTGAAATTTTACATTTGCATAACAGACATAACCTTGCTGATGCCATTGTTGGCAAATTACCGTATAGTCCCAAGATTATTTGCCATTATCATAGATATTTTTCGACAGTTCCTATGCCGCGAACTTGTGATTTATTACTGACGGTAAGTAATTCAGTAAAAGAGTCTATTGTGTGTAAGACTGGAACTACAAAGATTATTAAGGCTATTGATAACCCTCTTTCCTATGAAGTCATCAATTTGAAAAAAAAAATATTGGGAAAAGGAAGAGAAGAACAAGAAAATGGGTTTCCAATTTTTATGTACCCGGGAGGACGTCAGCAACATAAGGGATTTAACGACCTTATGAAAGCAACTGCCATTCTGAACACGAGAGGGATCAAATTCAGACTTTACCTGGCCGGACCGAATTTGGAGGGTTATACTCCGCCGTTTAACAATATAGAGAATTTGGGGTTGTTGCCACCGGAGGATTATCTAAGGAAATTAGAAGAGTCGGTTGCTTTAGTTCTACCTTCTTTGAAGGAGCCTTTCGGTCTTGCCATCATAGAAGCGATGTATCTAAAAAAACTTGTTATTGCAACATGTTCCGGCGGCTCAGGTGAATACTTAAATTCGGAAAACTCCATTATCGTCAATCCAAACGATCCTGTCAACTTATCAATAGGACTAATGGAAGCAATTAATAATGTACAAAGGAAATCGAAAGAGAAACAGGAAAAAGCATTCAAAGACAGCAAAAAATTCCACCCCGATATCGTGACCACACAATTAGAAACCCTTTACACCCAACTGATAAATAATACTGTAAACGTTTAGATAACCACACCCATTGATTTCTCGGAGGGAGCATCCCCATTTATCAAGATGAACAGGGTATCTCACAATGAGCAGGCTATCCCGCGTCAACCGCACGAGTGGTTGCGGTTTCATCTCATTTGATATTATCAACACTCACGCCGGAAGGAATTAACTCCGGCACATAGGCCCTGCCCTTGACAGAGCGCATATGTCCCCATCTCTCAACGACAAGGCCGGACGCCGTCTTTACCCTGCTGTGCCTTTTACCGTGTACGCGAGGGGTTTGCCGCAGGGCATTGATGTACTCATCATTATAGGGGCCAAGCAGGTGCGTAAGGTCGGGGTGGACCGGTCCGTTCCACGCAACGCCGAATACGACTCCATCGGGGGAAATATATTCACGAATGGCTGTTGCCTCCGGGTTGATTTCCGCAACCGTATAACCCAGTGCGGCACGAGCCACCGGCTGCGCTGTCGTATCCAGAGCCGAGAGAGCCTTTCTATCCGCCTCAACTGACTCAACAGAGCCTCCAATGGTGGCGCCAGCCCGTTGTGAGGGCGATAAAACTGCCACTAATACCGCAAATACTATAAACAGCGCACACTGCTTCATTACCGGGCCAATGCCATCTGCCAACATCCCAACCTCCTTAGTGCATCACCTGTTTTAAGGTTTTGTTGATTATTGTAACACATCCTCATCACATTCAATAGGCAACGTACGGACCAGTGCCCAGAGAGGATTTGGCACCGCCTATTCCATAATAAACGCTTCGTCCAAAGAAGAAAGGCAGCCCCCAGTCGAATTCCCCTGCCCCATCCCCGCCTAATTCGACAAACACATTGTTGTTTGAATTAAAAAGACTTGAGGCATTACCTATCTGGAATGAGACAGTACCGCTTGGGGAGCCGTTAATCCCCTGATTGGATGCCGTAAAGCTCTGTGTAGCCGCAGGACAGTAAAAACCATTCGCACTGGAAGAAGCGCTGCAATCGGGCAAGGTGCTGGTAGAAGGAGACTGAAAAAACAAACCGTTTGAGCCGCTGTCTATGAAACCGTTGCCAGTGTAAGTGACACCGCTAAAGATTGTGTTGAGATCCGCATATTGGTCGGTTGGATAGACAGTTACCGTGGATAGTGGCGAGTTATTGGACTGTGTGCCGATACCAAGTACGAGCGAGCCGCTTACTGAGGCCACCCCGCCCAGGGACACGCCCGGGAGCTGCACTATCACACCATTGTTGTCCTGGGGCAAAAGTGCCACAGGGTTTTGAACCTGATTGGCCAGGGCAACGGTTGTACCGCTGCACCTGCCTCCCCCGCAGGAGTAATACGTCTGGTTGTTGGCGTTATTTACGCAGTCCGAACCGCAGTCATGGGAAAGAACATTGACTCCGAGAATGCCGTTAAACCCGGCTTCCGCAGGGCTTGTATCCACATATGGATTTTGGCGCAGCACACAACCTGATGACCCTCCGGGAATGCCGCTAAAGGTGGAGTCAAAGGTGTAATCAATAACATGTACCGGCACCGTAACGGCAGGCTCACTCCCCAGTATGACGCTCGCCGTGGCAACATACCCCCAGTCAGCCGAGCCATCCCCATATTCCATACACTCCGCAAGCGTTCCAGAACCCACGGTTACTGGCGTTAGGGAAACACTCAAGACCGATTTGAATACCCTCAGACCAGTACTCATCGTATCTAAAAGGATGTCGTTTATTGTCTGGCAGGTTGCGGTGCCAGGGGTACATATTGTAACGCTAACGCACGGTTTATTGGCATAACCAACTGAGTTGGCCGCCGAACAGAGAGAGCCGTTTACCGTAAGAGAAAGCACATTACCTCCCGTGGTCGGTGTTGGCGTCGGTGAGGGTGTTGGTGTTGGAGAAGGTGTTGGTGTTGGAGAAGGTGAGGGCGAGGGTGTCGGCGTCGGTGTAGGAGAGGGCGTCGGATTCGTCCAGCTCACCCCTAAGCTGTTCCACTGGCCATTGTACATATACATATACCCATCAGCCCAGGCTACAAGGGCAGCGCCGTAGGTGTACCATTGGATATAGTATGCGACCCCGCCGGATGTCCCGGTAATTATGCTTCCAGATGGTTTTCCAAACCACGAAGCATATTGATTGTAGATTATCGTAATTGCTGTGGCTGCCTCACCTAATGTTTGCCAGTTGACCCCTAACTGGTACCACTGGCCATCATACAAATACATATATCCATCTGGCCAGGCTACAAGGGCGGTGCTGTTTGTGTACCATTGGAAGTAGTACGTGGACGAGCCGGAGGTTCCCGTCTGTAAGCCTCCGGATGGTGAACCAAACCACGAAGCATATTGATTATAGACTGTGGCAATTGCCACAGCGGCCGTTGCCTCGGTGGCCGATGCCGCGGCAGACGCTGACGCGCTAAAGTAAAAGATTGCTAATATACAAACTACGACGGCTACCAGCGATTGACCTATATTTCCTCTATTCATGATTGAAATCTCCTTGTTGCGGCACATACTACTGCCTGCCCACTCTCCTAATTATAGTGCATTATCCAGATATACAATTTCAATATCACCTCCGTGCCCCGGCGGCGAACTTGAATTCATCCTCTAACAAGGCCATTACATAAGTATCCTGCCAGACTTTTTGGTATCATGACTTGGACACCATAAATCATAGAAAGGTTTAGTGTGATTACCCTACCGCCTGCCGCAATTAGACGAATTATTAACATTTCTTCAACAAGCAAAGAGGGAAATGACCGCCACGACATATATCGGCGGCAATTAGGTCGGCCTTTTTTTCCCCGTGAATTTCGTGATTGCCCTATACACGGCTAATGCCGCAAAGACCGCCGCATATATCAGGGGCGTGCGAACATCCTTTTTCACAAGCCAAACGTAGTGTATTGCGGCGCTTGTGGCAGCCGGATACACCACTGCTTTATGTAAGCCCTTTATGCGCATCAACCCTATTCGCCTTAAAACCAACGGCATCATCATGGCCACGGCTGAGGCTATTAACACGTAGGCCAACGCCCCAAAGATGATGCGCGTGTGTTTTGTGGCGTCCTCAATAATGTCACTTATCGAAAAATCATGGTCTGCCGCCGCATATGTCAGAAAATGGAGCGTGGCGTAAAAAAATGCGGACAAGCCCGCCGCTTTATGATACCCGGAAATCCACTTCAGATAAGGAAGGTTGCTAAGTGTCCTTGCCGCTATGGCTAATAATAAGAAATTAAATGTCCAATCACCCGCCGTGTGAAGGACTTTCTCAACCGGATCAGCGCCTAAATGAGACGTCAGTCCAGCCCATATAAGATACATACACGGGGCGAGAAATAGTAAAGCGGCGGCGGCCTTTGGTATTTTCAACGTTTTGTTATTTTCCATAATTAAACCACCCTGATTAGAAGTACTTACGCAGGTCCATTGATATGTAAAGCGATGCCACCTGTTCGGCATACCCGTTAAACATCAGCGTCTTACGTTTCATAAATTCCCCAATTCTGCGCTCTTTTGCCTGTGACCAGCGCGGGTGGTCAACTTGGGGGTTGACATTGGCGTAAAACCCGTACTCAAGCGGGCCTGCCTTCATCCACGAGGTAACAGGCATTTGGTCAGTAAATTTTATTTTCACAATAGATTTTATACTCTTAAACCCGTATTTCCACGGCACAACTAATCTTAACGGCGCACCGTTTTGATTTGGCAACACCTCGCCGTACATGCCCACAGACAAGATGGTAAGGGGATGAACGGCCTCGTCCAACCGAAGGCCCTCCACATAAGGCCATTGAAGGACGTCGCGCCTCTGCCCCGGCATTTTAGACGGGTCATGCAATGTCGTGAACTCAACGAACTTAGCCCTTGAGTCTGGTTCGCTCAGCCTTATCAGCCCATCGAGGGGAAATCCCACCCACGGTATGACCATAGACCACCCCTCGACACAGCGAAGGCGATATACGCGCTCTTCAAGGGGGAAGCGTTTTATTAACTCATCAATATCATAGCGCCTCGGGTTTTTTATAAGGCCCTCTACGGACACTGTCCAGGGGCGGGAGGTAAACCCTTTACTAAGTGGTGCGACGTCTTCTTTATTTGTGGAAAACTCGTAGAAATTATTATACCCCGCCGCGCTTTCGTAACTTGTCGGCTCTTCGTTACCGGCGTAACCGGAGCGTTTTTCGACTTTCAGGGGGACCCCGCCGTGAGACTGCGCCTCCGCAAGCGAGGGGAACGCCGCCGCTGCCGCCGCAGTGGCTGAGGCGGCCATAAACTCACGCCTGTTCAAATAGACCTCTTTTGGAGTTATCTCATTGGCCTTAATCTCATTGTCATCTTTTAATGGCATACCCCATACCCTCCTTTGATTATATATTTATGCGGATGTAAAGGTAAAGGAAAAATCCGACGGCTTTATTATACAATATAGCAGGGAGACGAGATGGATTTGCTTGTTGATTCAGGGAAGCTGCTTTTGGCGGCGGCATTAGGCGGCGCGATAGGATTTGAAAGGGAGGCTCACGGGCAGGCAGCCGGTTTCAGGACGTATCTTGTGGTATCAACGGGGTCGTGTCTTATGATGCTTCTTTCCCTGCATCTGGAGGCAATCTTTCACACTTATAACGCAGGGGTATCAATTGTAAGGCTTGACCCTGGACGTATCGCTTCCTATACATTAGCCGGCATGGGGTTTCTTGGCGCAGGGGCTATTATCAAGGGCAAGGGTTCGGTGCGCGGCCTAACAACCGCGGCAGGGCTGTGGGTAGTTACCGGCACAGGGCTTTCGGTTGGTGCGGGGTTTATATACCAGTCTGTTACAACTACTTTTATAATGTTAGTGGCGCTGTACTGGGTAAAACCAATAAGAAGAATATCACCAAACAGGATTTACAGCATTCTAACCACAAGATTCAGAGAGGGTAGCCGTAATTATCTGCCATTATTGGAGGCTGTTATGGCCGATATTCCCACAATACATCTTCAACGCATAAATTACGAACATGATATTACGGCTAAGACCATAATTTATCGCATCCGCCTCTACGGCACCAATGAACAGGCATGGATAGAAATAGTTGACAGAATTTCAAAAATCGAGGGCATTGAGACGATTAAATGGGAGGAAAGTGATGTGCCGTGATAAGCTAAAAACTATACCCAAATGTTTTATTGAAGAGTAACTGGTTTTGCTAACTGAAAGTTAAATTATTTCCTGAACATCTTTTCGAGTACCTTTAGTTTGCTGACCTCGCCGAGGGCTATAAGCGTATCGCCCGGCTCAACGATAGACTTATGCGTGGGGTTAAAAAGCATCTCACCGGCAGAGCGTTTAACAGCCACGATAATTACCCCGAACTTACGGCCTATTCCTAAATCGCTCAGTGTCCGATTGGCGAATTCAGAGCCTTGGGTCACTGTCAACTCCTCCATCTGCAACTCTATATTGCCGCTTTTTGTGGCAAACTCAAGAAAGTCCACCACCGCCGGCTTTAAAATCGTCTGGGCCATCTTTAAGCCCCCAATGTGATACGGGGAGACGACGCGGTCTGCCCCTGCCCTGATGAGTTTTGATTCAGTGCTTTCCTCACCAGCCCTCGCCACTATCTTTAGTGTTGGATTCAACCCCCGCGCGCTTAGAACCACGAACAGATTTTGAGCATCCGTAGATAACACCGAAATCAACCCTGCGGCGCGCCCAATGCCAGCCTCAATTAGTACCTCATCTTTTGTGGCGTCTCCTGTGAGAAAAAGCTCGGCACTGTCCATATGCTCCTCTGAGTGCTCCTTTTCTATAACGAGGTATGGCACATCGTTTGAGTGCAGCTCGCGGCAGATAATCTGCCCCATCCTTCCATAGCCGCATATTATATAGTGGTCTGTCATTCCTTTGATCTTTTTTTCCATCTTCCTCCTCCCAAGTACCTCCTGTAATTCCCCTTCAAGCACTATCCTCATAGCAGTGTTTACGGTATAGGCCAGGGCTCCAACGCCAAATATGATTAGAACTATCGTAAAGGACCTTCCAGAAACCGACATCGGATGAACCTCCTGATAGCCTATCGTGGCCAGCGTAATGACCACCATGTAAAACGAATCGAAGGCACCCCATCCCTCGGTAACCATATAACCGGCCGTGCCCATTGATACTATAAATGTCAGAAGGCATGCCAATACGAGTATTTTTTTTCTCAGGTCAATGTGCGATTGAATCTTCATCGAAGTACAGGCAGGGGAGCAGCCACTCCCCTGCCACATTTATCAGACATACGGATTATTATTCGACGGCCTCTTCTTCTTCGACATGCTCCTCTGCCTCTCGTTTTACAAACGTATCAATAAACTTGTCCATGCCCGTGCCACAGGGTATTATCTTACCCATAATGACGTTTTCCTTCAAGCCGTGCAGATCGTCAATAGCGCCGCTTAGGGCCGCGTCGGTAAGCACCCTCGTTGTCTCCTGAAATGACGCCGCTGAGACCCAACTATACGTCGTCAGAGACGCCTTCGTGATGCCAAGCAACAGTGGTTTCGCGGTGGCCGGCCTTCCGCCTTCCGCCATAACCGCCTCGTTGACCTCCTGAAAGTGCATACGGTCAACGTGCTCGCCGATCATGAATTCAGTGCCGCCTGTGTCTTCTATGTTCACCTTTCTCATCATCTGGCGTATTATTATCTCAATGTGTTTGTCGTTAATGGCAACACCCTGCAGCCTGTATACCTTCTGCACCTCGTCAACCAGATAGCGCTGCAACTCCGTCGGCCCTAAGATGTCCAGGATGTCGTGTGGATTGACCGCGCCGTCCATCAATGCCTCACCGGCCTTCACCCAGTCGCCGTCGTGCACTGTGACGTGTTTGCCCTTAGGAATGGTATATTCCTTCGTGATGTCCCCACCGCGCACCTTTACCATTCTGACGCCCTTTTGGGTTGAGACAAGCTCCACTGTGCCGTCAATTTCAGACACGAGTGTGGGTTCTTTCGGTTTACGGGCCTCAAACAGCTCAGCCACACGTGGCAGACCGCCCGTTATATCCTTTGTCTTTATCGTTTCCCTCGGTATCTTCGCCAATATATCGCCGGGGGCTACGAGGTCATTTTTCTCTACAAGGATATTAGCGCCCGCCGGGAGATTATAACGCGCGGGGATAGAAGTGCCGGGCAGTTTGAGCGTTGACTTGCCATGCTCATCCTTAATTGATATCCTCGGCCTCAGATTCAGGTGTGTCGGGTAATCTATTATCAGTTTATGCGAAAGCCCCGTTATCTCATCAACCTGTTCTTTTACGGTGATACCTTCCTCGACGTCACCCCACGCAACACGCCCGCCTACCTCCGTTAGAATCGGTGTTGAGTACGGGTCCCATTCGGCTATCTTTTGCCCTATTGTTACCCTGTCATCCTCTTTCACCATGAGACGCGCCCCGTAAACGAGGTTATGTTTTTCGCGCTCCCTGCCCGTCTCGTCGGCTACGGCCACAAAGGCGTTACGATTCATAACAACCAGAAGCCCCTCACGGTTTGTCACATAGTTCAAATCAACAAATTTTATCAGCCCCGAGTGCTTTGCGCTCAATACGGCCTGCTCGATCACCTTTGTTGCCGCACCGCCGATATGGAACGTCCTCATGGTGAGCTGCGTGCCAGGCTCGCCTATGGACTGGGCGGCTATGATGCCCACTGCCTCGCCTATTTCAATTTTGGTGTTCCTTGCGAGGTCTCTTCCATAGCAATTGCCGCATATGCCAAACTTTGTCTGGCACGTCAGCACGGAGCGTATTTTCACCCTATCAACGCCTGCCTCCACGATTACCGCCACGGCCTCTTCGTCTATTTCCACGTTTCGTGGCCATATTATCTCTTGTGTCACGGGGTCTTTTATGTCCTCTGCCGGGAGCCTGCCCAGTAGCCTTTCTTCAATGGGCTGGATTATCTCTCCACCTTCAATCAGGGACGTAATGATTATGCCGTCCTCAGTGCCGCAGTCTATCTCCGTGATAATAACGTCCTGGGCAACGTCAACAAGCCTTCTGGTCAGATAGCCGGAGTTCGCCGTCTTTAGCGCCGTATCGGCAAGGCCCTTGCGCGCGCCGTGCGTGGATACGAAGTACTGAAGCGGGGAGAGACCCTCACGAAAGTTCGCCGTGATCGGGGTCTCAATTATCTCACCCGATGGCTTTGCCATTAGTCCGCGCATACCGGCAAGCTGTCTTATCTGTGCCGCCGAGCCTCTGGCCCCGGAGTCAGCCATCATAAACACGCTGTTAAAGGCGCGATTCTTCTCTATATCCTCTTTGGTCAGCGTCTTGCCGTCCTCCGCGCCCAACTCCGCCATCATAAACTCCGCCACCTTTTCTGTCACGGTTGCCCAGATGTCAATGACCTTATTGTATCTCTCACCCTGCGTTATCAAGCCGTCGGAGTACTGCTTATACACCTCCATGACTTCTTTCTCAGCCTCTTTCAGTATTTCCGCCTTGTTCGATGGTATGTGCATGTCGGTTATACATATTGAGATGCCGGATTTCGTAGCGTAATGAAATCCAAGATTCTTCAGTTGGTCTAAAAACATAACTGTCTTACGCCTACCGGCATACTTATGGGCATAGTCAATTACCTTTTGCACCTCTTTCTTAGTCTGCACCTTGTTTATTTCAGCAAATGGCACTTCCTTAGGCACGATTTCATAGAACAACACCCTGCCGACTGTCGTACCGACATGTGTGCCGTCTATCTCAACTTTTATCTTCGCGTGCTCAACAACCGCGCCGCTGTCGTAGGCTATGCGCACCTCCTCGACAGACGAAAAATGCTTGCCCTCTCCCTTTGCGCCCGGCCTTTCCTTTGTCAGATAGTAAATCCCCAGTACCATGTCCTGCGTTGGAAGCACAATAGGCTTT
The DNA here is from genome assembly GCA_015233045.1 of Nitrospirota bacterium. Lineage (GTDB taxonomy): Bacteria > Nitrospirota > Thermodesulfovibrionia > Thermodesulfovibrionales > Magnetobacteriaceae > Magnetominusculus. Next base: position 10,106 of record JADFYL010000044.1, read on the forward strand.
CCGCTTGCCGGTGAGAGGAGATTGTTTATCGACATCATAAGTACGCGCGCCTCTACCTGCGCCTCTACGGACAACGGGACATGGACTGCCATTTGGTCGCCGTCAAAGTCGGCATTATAGGCCGTACACACCAGGGGGTGGAGTTTTATCGCCTTACCCTCTATGAGGATTGGGTCAAAGGCCTGAATGCCAAGCCTGTGAAGCGTGGGCGCCCTGTTCAGAAGCACCGGATGTTCCTGGATTACCTCCTCAAGCGCGTCCCACACCTCGTCCCGCTCCATTTCGACGAATTTCTTCGCCTGTTTTATCGTCGTTACATAACCCTTTTCCTCTAACTTGTTGAAGATAAAGGGTTTAAATAGCTCAAGGGCCATCAGCTTTGGAAGGCCACACTGGTGGAGCTTTAACTCCGGGCCTACCACTATAACCGAACGTCCTGAGTAATCCACGCGCTTGCCAAGTAGGTTTTGCCTGAAACGCCCCTGCTTGCCCTTTATCATATCGCTGAGGGATTTCAATGTCCTCTTCGTTGAGCTCTTAGGCAGTTTCGCCCCCTTTGTGTTATCAAAGAGTGAGTCAACGGCCTCCTGCAGCATTCGCTTTTCGTTTTTTACGATGACGCTTGGGGCCTTCAGCTCAATAAGCCGCTTTAATCTGTTGTTGCGGTTGATGACGCGCCGGTAGAGGTCGTTTAAATCAGAGGTCGCAAATCGTCCACCCTGAAGAGGCACAAGCGGCCTCAAATCTGGAGGAAGCACAGGGATTACATCAAGAATCATCCATTCGGGCTTGTTTTTCGACATCCTGAATGCCTCGACTATCTTGAGCCTCTTAGTGAGGCGTTTCTTTACCCCTATTGCGCCGGTATCCTCAATCCTCGTCTTCAGGTCAACGGACAGCCAGTCAAGGTCAACCTTTCGAAGGAGCTCTCTTATTGCCTCTGCCCCCATGCCACCCTTAAAACGAGAGCCCAGCTCCAGCGCATACTTCTTGTACTCCTCTTCGCTGAGTATCTGTTTTTCCTTCAGGGGTGTGTCACCAGGGTCAACCACCACATAACTTTCAAAATAGAGGACTTTCTCAAGGTTTTTCATCGTCATATCAAGCAGCATTCCAATCCTGCTTGGCACGCCCTTGAGAAACCATATATGCGCCACCGGCGTACAAAGCTCTATATGTGCCAGGCGTTCCCTTCTTACTTTGGCGTGGATTACCTCCACGCCGCACTTATCGCACACAACGCCCCTGTGTTTCATCCTCTTGTACTTGCCGCAAATGCACTCCCAGTCCTTTACCGGACCGAATATCTTGGCACAGAACAGGCCATCTTTCTCAGGCTTGAAAGTCCTGTAATTTATTGTCTCAGGCTTTTTCACCTCACCGAACGACCATTCCCTGATACGTTCAGCGGAGGCAAGTTTTATCCTTATCGCGTCGAAGTCCTTTTGAGTCTTAGGAATCTGATACATACTGTATACGATTTCACTCAAGAGTGTTATCCCCCTCTATCTTTTTTTCTCCAAAAGCTCTACGTCGAGACAGAGACTTTGGAGTTCTTTTATCAGGACATGAAACGACTCCGGTACACCCGGATCAAGTGTTGCGTCGCCCTTGACTATCGCCTCGTACATCTTGGCGCGCCCGGTAACGTCGTCGCTCTTTACCGTCAAATACTCTTGCAGCGTGTAGGACGCGCCATAGGCCTCCAGTGCCCAGACTTCCATCTCACCGAGCCTCTGTCCGCCAAACTGCGCCTTGCCGCCGAGGGGCTGCTGTGTTACCAGCGAATATGGCCCTATGGAGCGCGCGTGTATCTTATCCTCAACCAGATGGTGGAGCTTGAGCATATACATATAGCCCACGGTTACAGGCCTCTCGAATGGTTCCCCTGTCTTGCCGTCAAACAGTACTGACTGCCCGTTTTCGGCAAGGCCGGCCTTTTTCAGGAGTTCTTTTATGTCGTTTTCCTTTGCCCCTTCAAATACCGGAGTTGCCACATAAACACCGAGGGCCTTCGCCGCATATCCGAGATGGGTCTCAAGTATCTGCCCTACGTTCATTCTTGACGGTACGCCGAGGGGATTCAGCACTATTTCAACCGGTGTGCCATCTGGCAGGTAAGGCATGTCGTCCTCAGGCAGTACCATTGCCACAACACCCTTATTGCCGTGCCTTCCGGCCATTTTATCCCCCACCTGTATCTTCCTCTTCATTGCAATATAGACCTTTACGAGTTTATTGACACCGGGGGGTAGCTCATCTCCTTTTTTCAGCCTCTCTATTCTTTCGTCATACCTGTTTTGAAGCTGTTTTAAGTAATCCCTTGTCGTCTTCATAAAATCTTCGATTTGCTGCTGCGTGTCGGGGTCGGTGATTTTCAACCTACTGAGTTTTCTATCGCCTACAGCCTCCAATATCTGCTGGGTCAGCACATCGCCGGCCTTACAGACCAGCTCCCTGGTGCCGGAGTCCCTTCTTAAGTCCTCGGCGGCGATCTTGCCGGTTAAGAGCTTTCTGACGCGGTTGTGCATCTCATCCGACATGATTCGGATCTCTTCTTCCACGTCCCGCTGGAGGCCTTTTATCTCGTCGTCCTCAAGTGCCTTAGCGCGCGAATCCTTTTTAATTCCCCTGCGGGTGAATACCTTTACGTCTACCACGATACCCTTGACGCCCGGCGGGACATAGAGGCAGCTCTCTTTGACCTCTTCCGCCTTTTCGCCAAATATCGCGCGAAGGAGTTTCTCCTCCGGCGTTAATTGCGTCTCGCCCTTAGGGGTTATCTTGCCCACGAGTATGTCGCCCGGCTTTACCTCCGAACCTATATAGATAATACCGCTTTCGTCAAGGCTTGCCAGGGCGTCCTCGCCAACGTTAGGTATATCGCGCGTTATCTCCTCAGGGCCAAGTTTTGTCTCTCTTGCCTCTACATCAAATTCCTCTATGTGTATTGACGTAAAGACATCTTCCCTTACGAGTTTTTCGCTTAACAAAATGGCGTCTTCAAAGTTATACCCGCCCCATGGCATAAACGCCACCAGAACGCTTCTTCCAAGGGCCAGCTCCCCCATGTCTGTTGACGGCCCGTCGGCTATCACGTCGCCGGCCCCAACTTTCATTCCGAAATCCACTATCGGCCTTTGATTTATGCAAGTTGCCTGATTAGAGCGCACGAACTTCACCAGATTGTAGATGTCCACGCCGCCCTCGTCTTCCACCCTTACCACTATGCGGTTTGAGTCGAGGGTTTCGATAGTCCCGCCACGTTTAGCCAATATTGCCGCCCCGGAGTCCCTCGCCGCCACAAGCTCCATTCCCGTGCCCACAATCGGGGCGTTAGGTTTTATCAGCGGCACTGCCTGCCTCTGCATATTGGAACCCATTAGTGCGCGGTTGGCGTCGTCGTTTTCCAGAAACGGGATCAACGACGCGGAAACGCCCACAATCTGCTTTGGGGATACATCCATGTACTGTATATCGCCCGGAGGGACGATCTTTATGTCGCTGCCTATCCTTGCGGAAATGGCATTGCCAATAAGCCGGCTGTCTTTATCCGTTGGCGTGGTCGCCTCGGCTATGACGCACTTCTCCGCGTCTATGGCCGACAGGAACAGTATCTCATCGGTCACCATGGTGTTTACGACCTTTCTGTATGGCGCCTCAAGGAAGCCGTACTCGTTTACCCGCGCAAATGACGCCAGCGAGGTTATGAGACCTATATTCGGGCCTTCCGGCGTTTCTATCGGACAAATGCGCCCGTAGTGTGTCGGGTGAACGTCTCGAACCTCGAATCCCACGCGGTCTCGCGTAAGGCCGCCAGGGCCAAGGGCGGAGAGCCTCCTCTTGTGCGTTATTTCAGACAGCGGGTTTGTCTGGTCCATGAACTGGCTCAACTGGCTTGAACCAAAAAACTCCTTCACCGCCGCCATTACAGGCTTGGCGTTTATTATATCATGGGGCATTATATCGTTCATCTCTATTATCATCATCTTTTCCTTGATAGCCCGTTCCATTCTGATTAGTCCAATGCGGAACTGGTTTTCAAGGAGTTCGCCCACGCTTCTTATGCGGCGGTTGCCCAGATGGTCTATGTCATCCACCTCACCTTGCCCTGTGCGAAGTCCAAGCAGATATTTTATTATCTCTACTAAGTCAACCTCGGTCAACACTGTCTTGTCCATGGGGATGTTAAGGCCAAGCCTTTTGTTTACCTTAAGCCTGCCCACGGGGGACAAGTCATAGCGTTTTTCGTCGAAGAACAGGCCATCAAACAGCGCCTTAGCGGCCTCCGGCGTGGGCGGCTCGCCCGGTCTCATCTTTTTATAAATCTCAATGAGCGCCTCTTCCTTAGTGGTAACCTTGTCTATCAGGAGTGTGTCTCTCAGAGACGGCAGAAACCTGACGTTATCTATGAACAGAAGTCCCAGAGTGTCTATCTTCGCTGATAGAATTCTGCTGAGTATCTCCTCTGTGATTATCTCATTGCCCTCTACGATTATCTCTCCCGTGTCGGGGTCAACGACGTCGTGGAGGCTTATCCTGTCCAGTATGTCCTCGCGAAGAATGGGAATCTCCTTGACGCCGGCGTTTTGAAGCCTCTTAATGGCCGCCTTTGTAATTTTCGCCCCTTCTTTGACGATCGCCTCGCCTGTTTTGGGATCTTTTACGGCAGTGGTGGCTTTTATTCCCGACAGAATGCCGGCCAGTTTACGAGTAAATGTGTTTTTGTCATAAATCTTTATCTCCTCTACCTGATAAAAAGTGTTCAGCAGGTCTTCGTTGGTCTTACCGAGGGCCTTCAGGACAATCGTAGAGGGAAGTTTCTTTCGCCTGTCTATGCGCACATAGAGGATATCCTTTGTGTCGAACTCAAAGTCCAGCCATGAGCCTCTGGAAGGGATAACGCGCGCCGTATAAAGCAGCCTTCCACTGGTGTGTGTTTTGGTCTTATCTGTGCTGAAAAACACGCCCGGAGAGCGGTGCAACTGGCTGACAATTACGCGCTCTATGCCGTTGATGATAAACGACCCGGTATCTGTCATCAGGGGAATCTCACCAATGTAGACCTCTTCCTCTCTGGATTCCCTCAATTGCTTTTTCCCGTCATCGCCGCTTTCCCATAGGTTCAGCCTGACCTTGATTTTTACGGGAGCAGAGAAGGTAAGGCCCTTGTGTATGCACTCCCTGTCGCGGTATTTTGGTTCAAGAATACTGTAGCCCAGATAGTCTATTGAGGCGGTCTCGTTGTAATCCACTATAGGGAATACGCTCCTGAACGCCGCCTCCAGGCCAAAGTTTCTCCGTTTTTCTGTTGAAATGTCTTTTTGCAGAAATACTTCATAGGACTTGCTCTGGATCTCTATCAGGTATGGAACCTCAAGCACCTTCGCAGCCTTGCCGAGGTTCAGCCTCTCTCTCATTACCCTTGCCATGTTACTCCTTGTTTTTAAGAATTCTATTAAGAATTCTACTGGCTCCTACCACAGGCAGGAGCGGGTTGTTCGTAACATTCGAGCACTGGGGACAAACTATTTAATCTCTACTTTAGCACCCTGTTCTTCCAGTTTGGCCTTGATGTTTTCGGCCTCTTCCTTAGTTACTCCGGTTTTTACTTCCTTAGGAGCGGTATCAACCAGCTCTTTGGCCTCTTTCAGACCGAGGGACGTCAACTCCCTGACCACCTTTATGACCTGTATCTTCTTATCGCCAACCACTGTCAATACGGCGTCGAAGCTGGTCTTTTCCTCCACTGGCTCGGCCGCTGCCGCCGCCGGGGCTGCCGCAACCGCCACCGCGGCCTGTGCCGTTACCCCATATCTGTCCTCAAATTCCTTAATGAACTCCGACATCTGTAATATGGTCATGTTGTCGAAAAACTGTAACACCTGCTCTTTTGTGATCTCTGACATTGCTGCCTCCTTTAGTTTATTGTAGTTTGTCTTTACTTATCTATTTATCTGTCCTTACTGTGCCGATTTCTTTTCTTTTAACGCGTGAAGCGCGTTTGACATCTTGCCTATCGTGGCAGACAGCAGGCCTGCCATCTTGCCCATCGGTGCGGAGAAACATCCGGCCATCTGCGAAAGAAGCACCTCTTTGGGAGGCAGGTCGGCGATTTTCTTTAAGTCCTTAGCGTCATACAGCCTTCCTTCCACAAATCCGCCCAGCACCTTTAGCTTGGCGTCCTTGCCCTTTGCCGATTCAAATACCTTCTTAGGAACAAGGGTAGGGTCGTCATACCCTATGGCTACCCCTACAGGGCCTGTAAACACATCCTTGTCTGTCTCTACCGGCGTGCCCTTGGCCGCTATCTTAGCCAGCGTATTTTTCACTACCTTGAACTCTACCGCCGAACCCCTCAGGCTCACTCTCAGGGCGGATAGCTCTTCAACTGTCATGCCCTTATAGTCAGTCAACACTACCGCCTTCGCCCGCGAGAACTTCTCATTCAGGCTCGCAACCACCGCTTCCTTTTCCTTCTTGTTCATATCACGTCCCCTTTGTTCATATCGCTTGTATTCATATCACATCCCTTTCACGTCATTTTTTTCGTATCCTGTAATCATTACACCCGTCCTTCCTCTCAAGTTATCGGCTCTCAGTCCGATTGCTCCATGGTCTGAGACACCCAAAGACGGCCCAAGACACCTCGGTGCCAATATCTGGCTGCGGCATGGACATTCCATCTGGAACTCCATGTGTTGACCGTCTGAACAGGCCGGCATCTCCTTGCCGATTATACTTGTCGTACCTGTCGTCTCTGACCGTGTTGACATTTATTGTCTATATTTTTGACGCTGTTACCGAACCTAAATCAATTTTCAGGCCGGGACCCATTGTCGAGGAGATAACCAACCTCCTCAGATACCTCCCGCGGCTTGTAGACGGTTTTGCCTTTATTATCGAATCGAGTGCCGTCTTGACGTTATCCGCTATGCTCTCCGGCTTGAAAGACAGTTTCCCTACGGGCATGTGGACAATTCCGCCCTTTTCCACCCTGTAATCCACCTTCCCCGCCTTTATCTCCTTTACCGCCCTGGTTATATCAAACGTGACCGTGCCGGTCTTTGGGTTTGGCATGAGCCCCCGTGGCCCAAGCAGTTTTCCAAGTTTACCTACCGCGCCCATTAAATCAGGCGTTGCCACGGCCTTATCGAAATCCAGCCATCCCTTTTGTATCTTTTCTATCATGTCCTCGGCACCCACAAAGTCGGCACCGGCGTCGCGGGCCTCTTTCTCCTTCTCACCCTTTGCAAACACCAGCACGCGCACCGTCTTGCCTGTTCCATGCGGCAGCACGACGAACCCTCTGACCATCTGGTCGGATTTCCTTGGATCAACGCCGAGGTTCAGGGCAATGTCCAGTGACTGGTCAAACTTCACGAACGATACCTCTTTTAGTAAAGCAATGGCCTCCTCTACGGAGTACTCCTTAAGCCTGTCAATCTTCTTAACCGCCTCATCATATTTCTTGCCCATATGGTCTCGTCTCCTTCCGAAATACTTCTTTATAATTCACTGCTGTTAATCCACCACGTCAATGCCCATACTTTTGGCCGTACCGCTTATTATCCTGACGGCCTTGTCGGCGTCATACGCGTTGAGGTCGGGCATCTTTGTCTTCGCTATTTCTTTCACCTGAACGCTGGTCACCTTGCCGACCTTTTCCTTATTCGGCACGCTTGAGCCTTTGATTACACCGGCCGCCTTTTTCAGCAGTTCCGCCGCAGGGGGCGTTTTCAGTATAAACGTAAAACTCCTGTCTTTGTATATTGTCAACACTACGGGCACTATGGTATCGCCCATCGGCGCGGTCTTTGCGTTGAACTGCTTGCAAAAATCCATTATATTGATACCGTGCGGGCCGAGGGCCGGGCCCACCGGTGGTGCGGGATTCGCCTTCCCCGCCGACAATTGTATCTTGACCATCGCGGTCACTTCCTTGGCCATCTGTACTTCCTCCTATGGTGTTATCTATGTTCTTTCTACCTGATAGAAACTCAGCTCAACCGGCGTCTGTCTGCCGAATATACTAACCATTACCTTCAGCCTGCCGTGGTCGAAGTCCACCTCGTCCACGTAACCGTTGAAGTTCGAAAACGGCCCGTCTGTAATGCGCACGCCCTCACCCTTGGAATACTGCATCTTTACTTCCTGGCCTGTTCCCTTTTCCTGCTGCTGAAGTATCACCTCTACCTCCTCATCAGGCAGTGGCACGGGCCGGGTACCACCGACGAAACCCGTAACGCGGGGGATGTTCTTCACGAGGTGCCATGTCTCATCGGACATCGCCATCTCTACGAGTATATAGCCGGGATAGAACTTCCTGTCGCTCTCGGTCTTCTTGCCCCTCTTTATCTCCACTATCTTTTCTGTCGGGATAAGCACCCGCGATATCCTGTCGTCGAATTTTACCTGCAACACCTTCTCTTCAATACCGTGTTTTACCTTATCCTCGTACCCTGAGTACGTATGCACTACATACCATCTTTTTTCCATAACCCTGCCTTAAGTTCCCACCTCTGCAAATTTATCAATAACCTCGTTTAGGGGCAGCTCCTGCCGCCTATTTTATCATCGACTGTATTAGTTTTGACAATCCCATATCGACAATACCCAAAAACATCGAAAGCACCACCGTAAATATCAACACTACCCATGTTGAGCCAATAAGCTCTTCCCTCGACGGAAAGGCCACTTTCTTCGTCTCCAACTTTACTTCCTTAAAAAATACCTTAATCTTCTCAATCATCATCTATACCCTTTAAACACCCTTTCATAATACACACCCCTGTTTATGAACCCTTAATATTCTGGCAGGCCAGGAGGGATTTGAACCCCCAACACCCGGATTTGGAGTCCGACGCTCTGCCGTTAGAGCTACTGGCCTTCCTCTGCTCGCACGCCGCACACCGCGCTTTGGCTGTTGTCTCCTTTATGCCTTCACCTCTTTGTGCTCGGTATGCCGCTTGTCGAATTTACAGTATTTTTTCAGGTTCAGCTTCTCTGTCGTGTTCTTCTTGTTCTTCCTCGTTGAATAGTTCCTGCTCTTACACTCCTTGCACTGTAGTAAAATTATATCTCTCATCTCTCTCTACTCCAACACTTCCGTAACGACGCCGGCTCCAACCGTCCTGCCACCCTCTCTT
>JADFYL010000045.1 GCA_015233045.1 Nitrospirota bacterium
ACTGCCATCCCTGTTACGCCGGTAATATCCTCGTAAACGTATTTAATGTCGGCATCGTAAAAAAAGATAAAATATTCTATGGAGCGGCCACAGGCACCGGCAATCTCATCATCTACGCCGGTTCAAAGACCGGCAAAGACGGCATTCACGGTGTCACTATGGCCTCTGAGGAGTTCACAGACGACGCCCAGCAAAAAAAGCCAAACGTGCAGATAGGCGACCCGTTTACCGAAAAACTCCTGCTTGAGGCGTGTCTTGAGGCGATGGACAAGGGCCTCATAGTGGGGATTCAGGACATGGGCGGGGCAGGGCTTACATCTTCGTCATCTGAAATGGCGGGGAGGGCAGAGACAGGCATAGAGCTTGAGCTTTCACGCGTGCCGCTTCGCGCCGAGGGCATGATTCCCTATGAGATAATGCTCTCCGAAAGTCAGGAACGAATGCTGCTCGTTGTGGCTCAGGAAAATAAAGACGCCCTTATTGATATTTTTAAGAAATGGGACCTCGACGCCGTCGTAATCGGCAAAGTAGGAGGCGACGGGTTTTTGCGCGTCAACTGGCACGGTAAGATGGCGGCGGAGATTCCCGCGACAAAGATCTCAACCGACGCGCCAATCTATGACAGGCCGTCCAAAAGGCCGTCCAATCAGGACGAGCTAAACACGCTTGATTTGTCTGACATCCCGGATATTGGCAACGCCCACGGCGCGTTAAAGAAACTCCTTGCGTCACCGGCGATTGCCTCCAAAGAGCTGGTCTGGCAGCAGTATGACCACATGGTGCGCACAGACACAATTGTCAAGCCCGGCTCAGACGCCGCGGTTATTCGAATAAAGGGCACAAAGAAGGCCCTTGCCATGTCGGTTGATTGTAGCAGCCGTTACTGCTGGCTTGACCCGTACGTTGGCGCGCTTCACGCCGTGTGCGAGGCCGCCAGAAACGTCGCCTGCTCAGGGGCCACGCCGCTTGCGGTTACTGACAATCTGAACTTCGGAAACCCCGAAAAACCAGAGGTGATGTGGCAGTTTATCAGGGCGGTAGAGGGAATAAGGGACGCCTGTGTTGCCCTTAACACCCCCGTCATAAGCGGCAATGTAAGTCTGTATAATGAAACAAAAGGCGACGCCATATACCCGACGCCGACAATAGCCGTCGTAGGCGTCTTAGATGACGCCGACAGGGCTCTGACCCAGTGGTTTAAAGGCGCGGGGGATGTTGTCATGCTGATAGGACAAACGAAGGAAGAGCTTGGCGGCAGCGAGTATCTCTATGTATGCCATGGCTTGGAGCGGGGTCTGCCTCCGGCCATAGACCCTGCGAAGGAACATGCCCTGCATAAAGTGCTCGTTGCGCTCAACGCACATGGGCTGCTGCGCTGCGCTCATGACTGTTCAGAGGGTGGCCTTGCGGTGGCGGTTGCCGAGTCAACATTTGGCCAGCTCATAGGGGCGGATATTGACTTAGGCCAATCTTCAATCAGAAAAGACGCCCTCCTGTTTGGTGAGTCAGCCACGCGCGTGCTCATAAGCGTGGCCCCGGTCAATGTCGCCGAGGTGGAAGCCGCGGTAATGGCCGTCGGCCTTTCCATAGCGCACATTGGCAGGACAGGCGGAGATATTTTACGTGTTAAATGCAATGGTGAAACACTTATTGATATGCCGGTAAGTGATTTAAAATCCATCTATGACACATCGTTAGAGAGGGGACTCAACCAAAATGAACATATATGACATGAAGGAAGAGTGTGGGATATTTGGAATATACGGGCATCCAGAGGCGGCCAACATGGCATATCTTGGCCTTTACGCCCTGCAGCACAGGGGGCAGGAAGGGGCGGGCATTTGTTCGTGCGACGGTGCGACGCTGCATCTGGAGAAATCTCTTGGCTATGTGTCGGAGATATTCCACGAAAAGCGCCTGAAAAGACTTCCAGGCGAAGCCGCCATAGGACATAACAGATACTCCACGGCAGGCGGCAACGCAAGGAGTAACGTGCAACCCATCATGGTTAACTCCTCCCTTGGGTCGCTGTCCATTGCCCATAATGGCAACCTCACAAATGCCGCCGCACTGAAAGAGGGCCTTGAGCGCGACGGCGCCATTTTTCAATCCAACGCCGACAGCGAAGTAATCGTACATCTGATAGCCCACTCGAAGTCCCACAGCGCTGAGGAGAAAATCGTTGAAGCTGTCAACCAAATACACGGCGCGTTCAGTCTGCTTATACTAACAGAGGATGCGTTAATCGCGGTCAGAGACGCCTACGGCGTACGCCCGATGTGTATGGGAACAATAGATGGCGCCTATGTGGTGGCCTCAGAGACGTGTGCCTTCGATCTTATCGGGGCCTCATACATCAGAGATGTCGAGCCGGGTGAGATGGTGGTAATAAATAAAAATGGCATAAACTCCATAAGGGCGATACGCAGCCCCAGAAGGGCGCACTGCGCGTTTGAATTCATATATTTTTCCCGCCCGGACAGCTATATATTCGGCGGCACAAATGTACACAGCGTAAGAAAGGCGCTGGGCAAGCAGTTGGCCATAGAGTCCTATGTGGATGCTGATGTTGTCATCCCCGTCCCTGACTCAGGCGTTGCCGCCACTATCGGCTATGCCAACCAGAGCATCATACCCTTTGACTTCGGCCTCGTGAGAAACCACTACATCGGGCGTACATTCATAGAACCCAAGCAGAGCATTCGCCACTTCGGCGTAAAAATAAAATTAAACCCCGTTCAAAGCATCCTCAGAGGGAAGAGGGTAGTCGTCGTTGATGATTCCATCGTCAGAGGGACGACAAGCAAAAAGATAGTCAAGATGATCAGGGAAGTCGGCAAGGCCAAAGAGATTCACGTAAGAATCAGCTCCCCGTGCACGATAAGCCCTTGTTTTTACGGAATTGACACTCCAACGCGCGGTGAGCTTATCGCCTCAACACACCAGGTCGAGGAAATCAGAAAATTCATAACGGCTGACTCTCTTGCCTACCTGTCGTTTGACGGCCTTAAGTCTGTGCTGCCAAACCCGGAGGACTACTGCTATGCGTGTTTTAACAATAAATACCCGATTAGTTTTGTACGCGAGGAACCCGCGCAGATGGAATTGTTTTTGGCGTGATGGGATTGTCTTAGCGTTTAGATGATAAAGAAAATCGCCGCCGCGTTTGAGTTCTTAACAATAATCCCCCTGCCATTGACAAGGGCGGGCGGCCCCGTGTGGAACGAAAGAGACATCGGGACGAGTTCTTCTGTATTTCCCATAGTTGGCCTTATCATGGGTAGTGTGTACTTGTTGTGCTTCATGTTGCTTAAACAGGTTGTCCCCGTCTCTGTGTGCGCCGTAGTGGTAATAACGCTTGGGGCGGTAATCACCGGCGGCCTCCACCTTGACGGCGTATCGGACACGTTCGACGCCCTTGCCGCTAAAAGGACACCCGCGGAGAGGCTCTCAATAATGAAAAGCGGCTCTGCCGGTCCAATCGGCGCCGCGGCCATTGTGCTGACCCTGCTAATGAAATACACCCTGCTCAAAGAGCTACTCTCAAATGCCCATATCTCAGGAGCCTTCGTCCTGCTTACCTATCCCGCCGCCGGACGGTTTGCCGCCACAGCGGCTATGTTTACCGGCAAGAGCGCCAAACCGGAGGGGCTTGGATGGGTCTTTATTGAGCATACCGGCGTGAAAGAGTTTATGGCGGCGGCGGGATTATTGTTTATTATTCTGACCGTGTTAAGCCTTTATCTGAATAATGGCGGCGGTGCCTTGTGTGCCTCTTTTCATTCTATCGCGATAATAATTCTAATCACGCTTGCGGCCAGAATCAGCGGGACATTTTTTCTGAGGCGCTTTGGCGGCCTCACAGGGGACACGATGGGGGCGTTTATTGAGGGCAGCGAGCTGATGTTCTTACTATATTCAACTATAATAACCGGAGGTGCAGTATGCCAACGCGGGTTTATCTGATTCGCCACGGGATAACCGTTGACGCTAACCAAAGGCGCTACAAGGGGCAAATCGAAGTGCCGCTGTCTGATGAGGGCATAAAGCAAGCCGAGCGCCTTGCTGAATTCATTCTCAAGCTCCCCGCGCCCCCCGTCAGCCGTATATTTTGCTCAGACATGGGACGCGCGCTAAAGACCGCGGAGACTATCGGGCAGCCCCTGGGCATCACCCCCGTGCCGCTTAAAGGTTTTAGAGAGCGACATTTTGGAGCATGGGAGGGCATGACGTTTGATGAGATAAAGGCCGCCTACCCGAAGGAGTTTACAAGCTGGGCAGGCGACCCGCTGAACTTCAGCCCCGTCGGAGGTGAAAGCACTATGGACGTTAGTCTGAGGACGCTTCCCGTGTTTTATGACCTCGTAAAAGACCGGTGGGAGCAGACCACGGCCGTTGTGGCGCACGGTGGGGTAAACAGGATAATACTCTGCGACATTCTCGGCATCCCGCTCACACACATATTTCGTGTTGAGCAGGATTTTGCCTGTCTGAACATAATTGATTTTTATGACGGTGTGCCCGTTGTAAAACTCATGAACTACGTACCGGAGCTATGCCACCATGCCTAAATCCATAATGATTCAGGGGACAGGCTCAGGTGTGGGGAAAAGCCTGATTGCCGCGGGGCTTTGCAGGATTCTTACAGCAGACATGGGGCTTCGTGTTGCGCCGTTTAAGGCCCAAAACATGGCATTGAATTCGTTCGTAACGGCTGACGGTGGGGAGATAGGCTGTGCTCAGGCCACACAGGCCGAGGCCGCCGGTTGCGCGCCCTCGGTTTATATGAATCCAATACTATTAAAGGCGTCCGGGGAGAGCGGCTCACAGATAATAATTCTTGGCAAGGTGTATAAGACCATGCAGGCGGCAGAGTTTTATGAACACAAGGAACTCTTCTGGAAGACAGTCACTCACGCGTGGGACGAGTTAAGTGCCGCCTATGAGTTTATCGTGATTGAGGGCGCGGGAAGCCCGGCAGAGATAAACCTCATGGACAGGGAAATCGTCAACATGGCAGTGGCAAGGCACACCGGCTCACCGGTGCTCCTCGTCGGCGACATAGACAGGGGCGGCGTATTCGCATCTCTTTACGGCACAACCGCGCTCCTAAACTACGATGACTCTCGCCTGATTAAGGCATTTATAATAAACAAATTTCGCGGGGATATAAATATCCTCCTGCCTGGCAATAAATTAATCGAAGATAGAACAGGCATCCCCGTCATCGGCGTCCTTCCATATGTTACCGACATGGGGTTGCCAGAGGAGGACGGCCTCGTGCTGGATACAAAGGGGAAGGGCAGGGCGGCAACCGCCTCTTTAAACTCCATAAAGATAACCGTCCTGAGGCTTAAGTACATATCGAATTTCACAGACTTCCAGCCGTTTCAGTATGAGCCGGATGTGGAACTCATAATAAGCCGCCGCCCTGAAGATATTATAAACACAGACCTGATTATAATCCCAGGTTCAAAAAATACAATCGCAGACCTCATGATACTAAGAGACAGCGGCCTTGATGAGATTATAAAACAGGCGGTGAAACGCGGGACGCCGGTTATCGGCCTCTGCGGCGGGTACCAGATGCTTGGCAGGACAATCGAAGACCCGCTGAGGATTGAAAGCCATGAGGTGCAAGTTGCCGGCCTCTGTCTGCTTGATGCGACAACGGTGTTTAATAAAATAAAGACCACGCGGCAGGTAATTGCAGCGACGGTGGGGCAGATACCGTACGTAAGAAGCACGCACAGCGCCCTCGCGGGTTATGAAATCCACATGGGCCAGACCGGAGGGTCAGACACTCCCGCGTTTGTCGTCCATGGCAATAAATGCCCTGACGGCGCGGTCAAAGGTGGCGTGTGGGGTACGTATATTCACGGTATTTTCGATAACGACGCCTTTCGCAGGGATTTAATAAACGGTCTGAGAGAGAGAAAGGGTTTGCCGCCTATTGAAAATGCCCCTGTCAGTTACGCCGCCGAAAAAGACGCCGCCATAAACAGGCTGGCACAACTGCTGAGGACAAATCTTAATATGGATTTCATATACTCACTGGCGGGGTTGTAGGGAGCAAACTCGTTATCTTTACGATGGAAGCTGAATCTTTACAATTGTGAGGTGTCCTGATAACAAATACTAAATAGCCGTGTGAAGTTTTCCTTGATTCACCATCAAGAAAATAAAAAGCCTCGTTGTTACCCGTGAACACGGGATATTAGGATAAGTTTCGACACAAAAAACTAACACCAACGAGGTGAATTGTTATGGCACAAGGGACGCTAAAATATGAATACAGCAAGGATCCAATACCCATCTCCTTGATATATTGCTGCATCTTTGTCAGGGAATGTATGGCCGCCCTGCGCGAGTTTTTCTCTTGACCGCTTAAACGTTTCTTCACCGCTAAAACTATTTGTCAAGAATTGCGTTTGCCCTGTTATGTTTGCCCTGTGGCGTCTGGCAGGATTCCCCGCAGCTTAAAATATTTGTAGAATTTGAATGAATTTATTGCTATACTTACGGCTATGAGTTTACATACGGCTTTATCATGCCACAGGCCGATAGTCTCCGCGGCCATTTTAGAACTTAGAGACAAGATTATCGAAGGTGGCAAAATTAGCAGAGACGAGGCCTTGTGGCTCGCCACCGCTGAGGGCGTGGCCTTGTTTGACCTGTTTGCCGCAGCCAACTCCATCAGAGAACACTTTAAGGGCGACACCATAGACCTCTGCTCAATACTTAGCGCCAGGGCCGGTGGGTGTTCTGAGGACTGCGCCTTTTGCGCCCAGTCATCAATAAGCGCCGCCCCTGTCGGTAGATACCCGCTTAAAACGCTGACCGCTGTAAAAACCGCCGCCATTGAGGCCCGAACAAACCGGTCAAGGCGATTCTGCGTCGTCACCGGAGGGCGCAGTGTCTCTGACAGAGACCTTGAGAAGATTGCCGCTATGGTCTCGACCATTAAAGAGGCGAAGCTCTCACCGTGCGCCACGCTTGGATTCATTGAGGGCGGTCAACTTGCTGCCCTCAATGCCGTTGGCCTTAACCGCTATCATCATAATATTGAGACCTCGGCGGGGTTTTTCCCTAACGTTTGTACCACGCATTCTTTTGCCGATAAGCTGAGGACTATTGAGACGGTAAAGGCGGCGGGTTGTTCACTTTGCAGCGGGGGGATTTTCGGCATGGGCGAGACGTGGGGGGACAGGCTTGACATGGCATTGTTATTGCGGGATTTGGATGTGGATTCAGTGCCGATTAATTTTCTTACGCCTATTGATGGTACGAAAATGGGTGGAAGGTCGCCGCTTGACCCACTTGAGGCGCTGAAGATAATTGCCGTTTACAGATTAATCCTGCCCGGAAAGGAGATAAGGATATGCGGCGGCAGGCTTCAAACCCTCGGCCAGTTGAACTCTTTTATATTTATGGCCGGTGCCGACGGGCTTCTTATCGGCAATTACCTTACCACGCAGGGTAGGGCGGCGGCGGACGATTTACAATTAATCGCCGCACTGGGGTTGAGATATGACTGACGAATGCGTATCCCCCGATCTTTACAGCATTCGCATGAGGGCCTCTCACATGGGACGCCACATATCTGGAGCGGAAGGGATTATTACAGAAGAGTTGATTGACGGCAAGGCTATTGACCTGATTCACAGGGCGTTATGCCACAGCCGCGGCAAGCCGGACAGCATCACTGTGACAATTGAACGAGTTGAAGGCGTAGAAATTGAGAAGATACCGTCGCTGCCGATTTGCACATGCGGGATTACCAATGAAGAGGCTGCGCGGCGTGCCGTCCACGCGTTGCTCAATCATGCAGGCATCGGCGCTCTTGCGGTCTATGCCGCCCTTGCGATAATCGAAGGCGGGGCGGGTTTAAGCGGCGCAGCCCTTGTTGACGCCGCCACAGGAGAAAGGCTTGACACCGAGTCCCCTCGCGGCATCAGGGTGAGCCGGTTTGGCATAGAGGACGAGGCGCTTGCCGGGTTTGGGGCGGTGGCCGCCGGGCTGCCGCATGAGACACGCGTGCTTGAGGCCGTTATGCTTGCCTCTAAGTCCGCCTCTGGTGGCGGTGTGGCCGCGGAACTTTGTATCTCTGACAATCCCGACTATACGACGGGATACGTAAGCAGCAGGGAGCTGGGCTACGTGAGGATTCCCCATATCAAAAAGGAAGGGGACACAAAAGGTGGCCGCGTATTGTTTATTGAGAAAGGGGCAGATATCAACGCCCTGATTAGGTATCTCCGGCATACCCCGGTGATGATTAATAAATTTGGCGGGATTAATGATTCAAAGGAGTTGGATGGGCTTATCAGTTCTGATAATTGTTAACCCCAAGGCGGGGACCTTCAATAAACGAAGGCTTGAGATGGCGGCTGACACGTTTCAATCAGCAGGATTCGGCGTTGATATATTTTTTACGACAAAAACCGGGGACGCAGAGGCGAGGACAAAAGAGGCCGTCGCCGCCCACAATGGGGCATACGACATGATTGTGTCAGCCGGTGGTGATGGCACGATTAACGAGGTGGCCAATGGGGCGTCGTTTTCACAGACGCCGGTTGGCGTGCTGCCTTTTGGGACTTCAAGCGTTTTGTGCAACGACCTTGGGATGAAGGGCGACATCAGGAAGGCCGTAAAGAGACTGATTAACGGCACGCCCTATGACATATCGTTAGGCAGGATAAGGACTAATGGGGCACCGGAGCGAACACGATATTTCATTGAAATGGCCGGCGTGGGGTTTGACGCGGCGGCGGTTTACGGGCTTAACAGGCGCCTAAAGGCATACACCGGCATTGGCGCGTATATTTATAGCGGGATAAACTGCCTGATTAATAATAAATTTGATCAGATGGCAGTCTCAATTGATGGTGGTTTTATTGCCTGCAATACGGTTATAATAAGCAATGGGACGTGTTATGGCGGCGATATTCGTATGGCGCCAAAGGCGGACGTTAGAAACCCCAGCCTCTATGGCACGATATTTCGTTATTCGGGCAGGGTGGAGTTCTTCGCGGCGGTAGCGGATGTATTTCTTGGCAGACACTCCTTGAATAAATCTAAATATGTTGAGCAGGTTGAGTTCAGACAGATGACTATAGAAGGTGGTTCTTTCCATTGCCATGTTGATGGCGACTATCTTGGTAAGACGTCTGCTGAGGTGCCTGTTGAGGTGGATGTCGTGCAGAGGGCATTGAGGCTTGTTTACTGAGATGGATAAGATGCTGATAATCATACCGGCGTTTAACGAGGAGAAATCCATAGGGGAGGTAATTGCAAAGATTCGCCAAGCCCCGCTTGAGGCGGATATCCTTGTTGTAAGCGACGGTTCTACCGACAATACGGCGGCAATTTCCATGCGGCTTGGCGCCCATGTAATCAATCACGCGTTTAATCTTGGATATGGTGGCGCGCTGCAGTCGGGCTTTAGATTTGCCTTAAATAAGAACTATGACATGGTGATAACTATGGACGCCGATGGCCAGCATGACCCTGCCTACATTAGGAACCTCTTAGAGGCGAAGGTGCGTGACGGGGCAAACGTAGTCATAGGAACGCGGTTTATAGACAGCGATTATAATGCCGGGTTTTTGAAACGGGCGGGGATTTCCATGTTTTCCGCAATAATCCGGCTATATACAGGCAGGACGATAACTGACCCGACGTCGGGCTTTCAACTCATGGACAAGGCTGTGTTGAGCTATCTGTCGCACGGGGACAATTTTCCTCTGGACTACCCCGATGCCAACATGATTATGCTTCTGCATAAGAAAAAATTCAGAATATCCGAGACACCAGTTAAAATGTTCAACCGCTTAGACGGTGTATCAATGCACAGCGGGATAAAGCCGCTGATATATATGATAAGAATGCTGTTGGCGATAGTTATGGTCATGTTAAGGAGAGATTGATAAAATGACGAAATGTGGGGCATATTAGGCTATGTCATTTGGGGCGCGCGCGTTTATTATTCTGACGGGGCTGTTGGTTGTTGTCATAATATTTGAGCTTGTAAGGAGGAAGAAGTTCAGAGAGGACCTCTCGATTTTATGGTTTGCTGTGGGTTTTTTAATAATCGGTGGGGCGTTTGCCGATACGTTGGTAAACTCGCTGGCGCGTATGTTGGGTGTGGGATATCCACCTGTTATAATAATTACTTTTCTGATCTTGATTTTGATAGTATCGCTTATGTATTTTTCTTTGCTGATATCCGAGTTGAAAAGCCGAATCAAAGAGCTTACGCAAAAAGTAGCATTTATCGAGTATGAACTTAATAATAAGAAGGAGAAATAACTATGGGGGATGCGGCGGTTTGATATGAAAAAATACATGGAGCAACTGAATGTCTTAAATATATCGCTCATACTGGTTGTTTTGTTCATGGGTGTTTACGATTATTATAATTTCAAAAAGAAGGAAACAATCAGGGTATCTCCCAGTAAGAACATGAGGCTTGACACGGATGAGGTGAAGTTCGACGACGCAATAAAACTCCTTGCGCGAGGCGATTATATGGTGGTGACAGAAAAAAATGTCTTTCACCCGGATAGAAAACCCGTAAAGTCTCAGCCGGACGCCCCTCTGCCCGAATTCATCGTCTATGGAACGATAACCGGCGAGGCAAAGGCCGCGTTCGTGGAAGATAAGAAAACCCCATACAGTACCATGGGCAGGGGACAAAGGCAGCGCCTGCTACACGAAGGGGACAGCGTAGGCGGCTATAAGGTCAGCGGTATCACAACCGAATATGTCGAGTTTACGAAAGACGGGGATAAACTCGTTGTAAAGGTCTTCGATTCAGACAAGAAAAAGGTAAGACAGTCCGGCGATTCAACAAGAACTGCCGCTGCCGCCGCGGCGGCGATGCCAACCCCCCATGGTTCGCCCACATCGCCACAGATATCTATGCCTCAGCCGTCTCAGATACCGCAGCCCCCAACAACGATTCCTATGCCGCCTCCGGCCGCTAAGAATCCGATGTCTCAAATGCCTCTGATGCCTCCCTTACCGGCGCATTGATGTACCCGCGGTGGCTTTTTAAAAATAAAAATAGACTAAACTATATGGCTTTGGTATAATCTACATTACAATGTGGCATAGACAGAGAGTGGTTGTAAAGAGATGTTTAAGAAGATGTCTCTGAAAATAAAGCCTTTTATGAAATTGAAAGATACACCGCCGCGCCTGTGGGCCGCACCTGTGGGCGGCGCTTATAGGCCGCGTTTATGGTCTCTTGTGAGCTATGTGGCTTAATCTTATACTGATATTAGTGTTTATTTTTTTCAGCGGGTTTTTTGCGGCCTCCGAGATAGCCGTCATAACGTCCCGCAAGTTTATGATAGAGACTTTTATCAAAGAGGGCAGCACCAGTGCTATAACCCTCCTGCAGCTCAAGGAAAACCCGGACAGATTTCTGGCCACCGTGCAAATCGGCGTTACCATAGGCTCCGCGGTATCCTCCGCCATTGGCGGCGCTATGGCTATTGAGATATTTAAACCGATTATTGCCTCCATACCATTTAAGTATATCTCCGTGTCCGCCGAGCCGATAGCGATAGTGGTAGTTGTAACTATTATAGGATATTTTTCGTTAATACTCGGTGAATTGGTGCCGAAATCTATCGCCCTTATGTATCCTGAGAAAATCGCGCTTCTGGTGGCAAGGCCGATAACCCTGTTCTCACGAATCAGTTCGGTCATGGTGGGAATTCTGACAAACAGCGCAAATGTGTTATTAAGACCGTTTGGCAAGACCGCCTTTACGCAGAGGGCGCTTATCTCTCAGGAGGAGATTAAGCTCCTGATCAAAGAGGGCAAGGACAGGGGGATATTTGAGCCGACAGAACAGGAGCTGATTCACAGCGTGTTTGAGTTTACTGACATATCAGTCAAAGAGGTGATGGTTCCAACTGGCCGTGTCATAGCCGTTTCATTAGATGAGCCCCTTGAGGATATACTTCGCATGATTTCAGAGGAGCAGTACTCAAGATATCCCGTCTACAACAAGGAGATAAATAACATCAAAGGGACGTTGCACGCAAAGGATGTATTTAAACTCCTTGCGCAGAACAAGGAGATAATCATCAGAAAAGTCCTGAGGCCGCCCTTCTATGTGCCTGAGACGATGATGATAAGCCATCTGTTGAGTGAAATGCAGAAGAGGCACACCCACATGGCCATAGCGGTAAATGAGCACGGCACGGTAACAGGCATTGTGACAATAGAAGACCTGCTTGAGGAAATAGTGGGTGAGATAAGGGACGAACACGATATCGAAAGGCCGGTCATAAGCATCGGACTGGGGGTATATATCGTCTATGCCTCAATAAATATAAGGGATTTGAAGGAAGACTTTAATATTGAAATTCCAGAATCCCCGCAGTACGATACGCTTGGAGGGTTTATTGTGACGCATTTGCAAAAAATCCCCGATGGCGGCGAGATAATCGAACTTGATGGTATGAAGATAACCGTCGTGGAGATGGTTCATACACGTGTGTCAAAGGTGAAGGTTGAGATACTTGAACAGGAAAACCTTTTATTGGTGGAAAACGCCATAAACAGCGAAAATGAGTGAGGTGAGGTAATGAAGAGAATCTTATTGTTATTAATCTGTGCGCTTGTGGCGTCGTGTACGCCCGCGGTGAACGTCACCAATGAGAGCCAGCGCATAGGCTCAAATTCTGGCACCGGCAATGTAAAGGAATACCGGCTTGACAACGGCCTGAAGGTCTTGATATCAGAGGACCATAAGGCGCCGGTTGCCTCGTTTCAGATTTGGTACAACGTAGGGTCAATAAACGAGACGCGTGGAAAGACAGGGCTAAGCCATTTTCTTGAGCATATGATGTTTAAGGGCACACAACGCTATGGCTCCAAGGTCTTTTCGAACCTTGTGCAAAAAAATGGCGGCATGGACAATGCCGGTACGACTAGAGACTACACGGTCTATTATCAAAACCTCGCCTCGGACAGGATAACCCTGTCAATAGAGATGGAGGCCGACAGAATGGCCAATCTCCTTCTCAGGCCTGAGGACGTAAGCTCAGAAAAGAAGGTGGTAATGGAAGAGCGCAGAATGAGAATAGAAGACGACCCGCAGGACTTGCTCTTTGAGGAGGTAGCGGCAAAGGCGTTCACCTCGCACCCGTACCACAATCCGGTTATCGGCTGGATGGATGACATCTCTTCGCTAAGCAGGGAAGACCTGATGAGGCACTATAAGACATACTACGCCCCAAACAACGCCGTCATAATAGTTGCCGGAGACGTAAATCCAGAGGAAATAATGAAATCAATAACCAAGAACTTTGGGGGCATAGCGGCGGTACAGATTAAAGCGCCGTCAATCGAAACAGAACCGGTCCAAACAGAGCAGAGACGTCTGACGGTGAAAAAACAGGCACAACTGCCATTTGTCCTTATTGCGTATCACGTCCCGTCTGTTCCTCAGAGGGATGCCTTTGCCCTTGACGTGTTGTCGCAGATATTTTCAGGCAAGAGCGGCAGGCTCTATCAGGACGTCGTAAAGAAAGACAAGCTGGCCATAAGCGCCTTCGCCAGTTACAGCGGGTTGTATAAGTCCCCATATTTGTTTTTTTGGGGGGGCACTCCAAACGACACGCGGTCAATAAACCGGCTTGAGAGCGCCTTGTTTAAGGAAATAGACGGTATTGTGGCGGCGGCGCCGACTGAGCGTGAGGTCCAAAAGGCAAAAAATCAAATAGAGGCGACGTTTGTCATGGGACAGGATTCTCTCTTTTTCCAGGGCGAAGTCCTTGGCATGTTTGAGGTAATTGGCGGCTGGCGGCTAAAGGACAAATATCTTGACGGTGTGGCACATGTAACCCCCAATGACGTACAAGCGGTGGCAAAGAAATATTTCACCCGCCAAAATTCGACGGTCGGCGTGTTGATACCAGAAGATTAACTCAATTTATACGAATACGGAGGTATAAGAAATTGGTTTTCGGCAAATTCAACAAAAAGATAATAACACTGGCGGCGCTTGTCGCATTTACTGTGTCCCTCGTTTCTGTTAACGCCTTTGCACTGGACACGCAGAGGGTGGTGATGCCCAACGGGCTTGTGGTGCTGTTTTCAGAGAGGCATAACCTTCCGGTTGTGAGGATGTCCCTCATAATAAACGCCTCAAAACTAGACGAACCAGCACGTCTGGCAGGACTGGCTCATCTGACAGCCGAGATGCTCACAGAGGGCACTAAAAACAGGTCATCAAAGGAAATCCACGAAGAGATAGAATTCACAGGGGCGTCAATAGAGGCCTCCTCGTCGTCCGACTACACGGCGGTTGGGCTTTCTGTGCTGAAAAAAGACCTCCCCAGGTTGTTTGAAATCTTCGCCGACTGCGTCTTAAACCCAACCTTTACGGAGGCCGAGCTAAGACAAAAGAAGGAACTCGTCAAGGGCAACCTCATGCAACAGGAGGAATCCCCCGCGTATGCCGCTAATAAGGCGTTTATGGCCGCGGTCTATGGTAAATTCCCCTACGGGCGCGTAAGCGAGGGAGCCCCTGAGACGATAGACATGATAAAACGCGATGACGTAGTAAAATTTCACAGCGATTTCTACGTCCCTTGGGGGAGTATTCTATCTGTGGCTGGAGACGTTACCTATGAGGAGCTTATGGGATTAATTGATAAACATTTCTCAGTCTCGGCCGGCTGGTCGAAAAAGTCGGCAAAAAAGAGAGAGGCCGCGGAGTTGCCAAAATCCACCGCCAAAAAGGCCATTCTCATAAACAGAGACACGCAGCAGGCAAACATCATACTTGGCGGCCTGGGAGTTAGACGGGATAATCCTGATTTTTACGCCGTATCCATAATGAACTATATATTAGGCGGCGGAGGATTTGCCTCCAGAATGGTCAAGGCGATAAGAGACAACCTCGGCCTTGCCTACGACATCCACAGCCACTTTGCCTCGTTTAAATATGCCGGAGATTTTCAGGTCGTCATTCAGACAAAAAACGAGTTTACCAATGTCGCCGTACAAGAGATACTAAAGCAGATAAAGGCAATGAAAGAAGGTGTTGTTACTGACGAGGAACTAAGCGATGCGAAGGCTTATTTAACG
This sequence comes from Nitrospirota bacterium, assembly GCA_015233045.1. GTDB lineage: Bacteria > Nitrospirota > Thermodesulfovibrionia > Thermodesulfovibrionales > Magnetobacteriaceae > Magnetominusculus. The sequence goes on from JADFYL010000045.1 coordinate 15,115, forward strand.
GGCAGTTTCCCACGTAAACTTGATACGATGGATAAGATTTCCATGTTCATGGCACAGGTGGAATTCTACGGTCTTGGCATTGATTTCGACAAAAAATACCCTGCCATTATTAATGCCATAACAAAGGATGACGTTAGGCGCGTGGCACAAAAATATCTCATCGGCAATAACTATAAACTGGCCATCGCCGGCAATCAGGCAAAGATTGGCCTGAATTCGGACTATAAATAGGCAATGGCTCACTACATAACATTTCCAACGGAGCTTTCGCACCAAGGAAAGGATATAGTGAATTTACCCGTAGTCTGTCATTCCGGCTTGTCCGGAATCTTATTTGGTTTGAGGATGTGTAAAGACAGATTCCAGACAAGCCGGAATGACGACAAGACAAGTTGGGTGGAGATAATTTTTTGTCGTGGAGACAATTTTTTGTCGCGACGTGAGAGGCAATGGAGATAATCCGCTCCATCTACGGTATGCAGGAGTTTTCAAGTGGCTGCTTGCGATCAAATAAATCCATCGGCTTTGTGCCCACCATGGGTGCCCTTCACGAGGGACACCTAAGCATTGTCAGACAGTCCACTGAGGCAAACGACATCACCGTCGCCAGCATATTTATCAATCCTGCTCAATTTTCTGAGGGCGAGGATTTTAACCGCTACCCCAGAGACTACGACGGTGACATTAATAAACTCAACGGCCTTTCAGTGGCCGCCGTGTTTATGCCCGAAGCCGCCGACATTTATCCAGATGGATATAAGACATACGTGGAGGTCAGGGGGCTGTCAGAGAAACTCTGCGGTATGTTCAGGCCGGGACATTTCACCGGCGTTGCAACCGTGGTGCTAAAACTCTTTAACGCGGTCAGGCCAACAAGGGCGTATTTCGGTTTAAAAGACTACCAGCAGTGTGCGGTGTTAAAGAGGATGGCCGTTGATCTGAACCTTGATATTGAAATCGTGTTGTGCCCGACGGTGAGAGAGGCAGACGGCCTTGCCATGAGTTCCCGAAACGCATACCTGTCCATGGAGCAGCGTCTTGACGCGCCATGTATTTATAAGGCGTTAAAAGACACTGGACATGCCATAAGAGATGGCTCACTGAAGATAAAAGACACTGCTGCGAAGCTTCATGAAACGCTTTCGGCGGTAAAGGCTATTACAGAGATTCAATACGCCTCTGCCTATGACCCCGATACGCTTGACGAGATAACTCAAGGGGCGAGGGTGTTGATTGCGGTGGCGGTGAAGATGGGTCATACGAGGCTTATTGATAATATTGTGGTGGAGTTGTGATGAGCTTGCAAAGGGTGGCGGCGTGCGTGACGTATTAAGGGAGTTTTACGGGTTTGCGGACTTTCGTGAAAACCAGGAGTCAATAATAAAGAATATCCTTCAGAAAAGGGATGTTTTTGCGGTAATGCCCACAGGCGGGGGGAAATCGCTGTGTTATCAACTGCCGTCAAAACTATTGAAAGGAACTGTGGTCGTCATAAGCCCGTTGATATCCCTGATGAAAGATCAGGTTGACGCGGCGATAGAGAACGGTTTTTCGGCGGCATATCTTAATAGCTCGCTCTCAGTGGAGGAGGTGTACTCCATTTACAGGAGGATTCACGCCCACAGCCTTGAGTTGCTCTATGTGGCACCGGAGAGAGTTGCGATGGCGCATTTTTTTGAAACCCTTAGGACAGTCCCGATAGCCTTGTTTGCCGTTGACGAGGCGCATTGTATCTCCGAATGGGGACACGATTTCCGGCCTGATTACATGAACCTGTCAGCAATCTCCGGGAATTTTAAGGACATTCCGATTGCGGCCTTTACAGCAACCGCCACAGCTCAGGTGCAGGAGGATATAATCCGAAAACTCGGCCTGCGCGACCCATTTGTAGTGCGCGCGTCGTTCGACAGGAAAAACCTGTTTTATCGTGTGGAAAAGAAGATAGACGTAGAGAAACAGGTTCTTAGATTTGTTCGGGAACATGCCGGCGTGCCCGGCATCATATATCGGGCTACGCGTGATTCGGCTGAGGTCTTATCGAATTTTCTATCGAAAAACGGTATTCGCGCCTTGCCCTACCATGCGGGGTTGTCAGCGGAGGAGCGAACGCGAAATCAAAATGCCTTCAGTAAGGATGAGGCCGATGTCATAGTGGGAACAATCGCCTTCGGCATGGGGATAGATAAATCAAACGTGCGTTTCGTAGTACACGCCGATTTGCCAAAGCACATAGAGGGCTATTATCAGGAAACGGGCAGGGCAGGGCGCGACGGCGAACCCTCCGAATGTGTCCTGTATTACACGCCGGGGGACGCATATAAAATCAGGTATTTTATTAATCAGGTTGAGGACGAACATGAGCGTTTGACCTCGGAGGCCAAACTCTCGAAGATGATACTCTACGCCTCCGCAAACGTCTGCAGGAGGAGGCAACTGCTTGGTTATTTAGGCGAGAAATATAAGGCTCAAAACTGCGGCACATGCGACGTGTGCGTGGGTGTCTATGAACTGCGGGATATAACTTCTGACGCGCAAATCATCATGTCCGCCATATCGAGAACCGGCCAGCGTTTTGGCCGCCTTTATATCATAGATATAGTGCTTGGCAAGGGCACAAAGCGCGTGATAGAGCTTCAACACGACAAGATTAAGACCTTTGGTGCGGGCAAACACAAAGGCAAGGATTATTGGCGTGCAATCTTTGATGAGCTGCTCGTCCAGGAACTCCTCGTTCAGGAAGGAGACAAATATCCGGTCATCAAACTCTCTCAACACGGCAAGTCGGTCTTATTTGGCAAGGAGACCGTTATGGCAAACATGCGCCCGGAGATCAGGGCAGAGGTTGTAAGAAAGGTATCTCGCACTGAGGCGGGCAGCCACTTTGAGGAGTTTGACCATGGGCTGTTTGAGCGCTTGCGTGCCGTGCGGCGCGGCATTGCCGACGAGCAGGATGTCGCCCCGTTTATGGTATTTTCAGATAAAACCCTGCATGAGATGTGTAGGTACTATCCCACAACAATTGATCAGCTATGGAATATCAACGGTGTGGGGCAGTTGAAAATAGACCGCTACGGCGATGAGTTTATTAAAGAAATTAAGGTGTATCTGGAGATGAATCCAGATATTAGGATGCAATAAAACACAAAATCCTCGTTTAAATCTCTTGGGGTTTTATTCCCCGCCGCTTGCGGCGGGGAGTTTCATTTCCATGTTTTTATCACCCATATGAAATAGAAATAGAATGAAATAGAGTTGGAATTAATCCCAGCCCCAGCTTATGTCCCGCATTATGTCTTTGAATTCATATATGCGTATCCTGTTTTCAACCGGGGCAAGGGCGGCGTTTATCAGCCTCTCAGCCGCGCTGAAATTCGCCAGCCTTACAGGCGTTGTTGCCACCCCTCCGCTAAATGGAACCCTCCCCTCAAGCATCCAATATGTCAACAGGCCCAGGTAATACACAATCGTCTTTTCTATAATATCCTCACTCTCTAATACCTTTTCTGGAGATGGATTGCCGCAAAACTCAGGTGTCACAAACCAATCTGTCCTGAACGCCGCCCTATATTTCGAATTCTTAAGGATAAATTCCTTGTCTATATTGAGCTTGGACAGGCCGCTGCCAGCAAGCAACACCTTCCCATCATCCCAAAATACGTGCGATGGGTGTAGATTGGGTACAAACCTAAGTGGCCGCGCCGCACTCAAAAGCACTACAATAGCCGTCAGTATATCCTTCGCCTTATGAGGCGCTATACCCGCCCTGCAAAGTGTTCTCAACGATGACGCCCCTATGAGCGGTTCCACCTGCACTATCCATTTCTGGCTCCTGTGCACGTTCTGTATC
>JADFYL010000046.1 GCA_015233045.1 Nitrospirota bacterium
TAAAGCACGGGGGCTTTTAACTCTTTTCGCTTCTCTATGTCGGTTCTAGGGTTAAACATCAGGTTGCGGCCATCATTAATCCTGCCGCGCTATTCAAACTTTATAGCAAATATCCTTGACCTTATAAGCAGAAATCTGATTCGGACGATCTTACCGGCAAGCGCCGATAATTCCTCAGTCCCCTTCCACGAGACAGTCCGCCACATGGAGTTCCCCCTGATAGGGTCGCAGTCGTCAATGGAAAATCCTTTAAATGGCTGTATCTCGAATTTAGGTCTCAATTCGATTATCTCAATTCTTATTTCACCACCGGGATATGAAAAGGAATTCAGCAGCAGGCGGCTCCCCTCAAATACACACGGGTATGTGTAGAACTCACCGCGAAGCGTTGATTCAACCGCCATAAAGCCGTCTTCTCTGATAATGGCCGTGTGGATTGCTGGCCGTTCAGAGACGTATTCATTGTGCGCCCTGCGCGAGAAAAATACGGGAAACGCCCACTTCCCCTCTCCATAAGGGACGATGCCGACCCCTGCGTATGTCGTCACCTTCTCATACGACGAATTCTCGGCAAGTATGGGCGTATTTTTTGGCATCGCCCAGTGATGGGCGTCTCTGCTTACGGCCAGGTGCAGGGTCACGGTGTCAGTGTTTCTGTGGTAGAGCGCGGGCAGCATGATATGGGCAGAGTCCGCCCCGGGCCAGCGGTGGTATGCGTTTGTATATATGTCCATGGACGGCTCCCATGACGGCTCAGGTGTGAGTACTGGCGTTGGGGCAGGGAATTTCTTGAATGTGTCCGACTCCGTTCTCCCAACGATACGCCGCCCACCAAAGCCTGCCGCGGTTTGCGGTGTCCACTGGCGAACATACATGACGTATTTTTTCAGTCCCTCGTCATACAGGGCAACAGACTGCGTGTCGCTTGAAAATTTCCCAACAGCCCCCGCCATAGCCTTCCAATGGATGCCATCAGGGGACACTGCCCCGTAGAGCCAGTTCATAAGGCCGGAGTCCTTTTTGGCCGGCCCAAGGCAGACCATTTTATAGCGTGAGTCAGGAGTTGCCGACGGGTCATAAAAAACCGTCGCGCCGTGGGCGCCTGTGTCACCTCCCTTGCCCCTGGGGCCTACCCCATAGACTATATTGTTGTGGCGCGAGCCTTTGTATGAGATTAGCCCCAGATCAGGGCGGTGCCAGTCCCTGAAATCGCGGGACTCCGCATAGCAGATCTTGTCGTTTTCCTGCCCGTCCTTGTCGAAATCGTATGTCACATACCAGAGCCGGTAGAGGCCGTCTTCATATCTGAGGGTGCTATAGGCGCCGATGTATCCCAGCGGGTCATTCTCTATGATGGGACGACTGAGAATCTCAGGTTGCCCCACGGTAAGAGAAACCCCATAGGGACTGAACCACGGGCGCGTACCATATGTATCCTGGTAGTATTTCCAAAACGGCATCCCATATCCCGCCTCCACGTACTGCCAATCGGTGAATACATGCTTAGACCCTTTGCGAAATTCTATGGGTATGCGCTGAACCTCAGTGGCGCTCATGCTGCCCTGTGCCTCTGATTTTATAAAAAATTGCCTGTTGATATATCCCTTCCATATGGTATACTATATAACAATAGATGATATAATATAAAGGAAATAAACTTTTAAAGAAAATAACCGTACCCCGGTGCGTGAGCCAATGAGTGAGGATGAATGAGCCAAAAAGGCTATGAGTCAAACTTAGAGACAGCAATCTCGTACCTTAAGATGCAAAATGGGATTGACGCCAGACTGTCAATAAAAAAGGCCCTCTCCCAGGTACCAGACGAAGACAAAAGAGAGGACAACAGCCCTTTCTTAAAGATACTCTCAATGTGCGCCCGATTTGCCATTGAGGATGGGGATGTCTCGCGGGCGGCCTATTATATCAGGCAGGGCCTTAAATTAAAGAGATTCCATGTGGATTTACTCTTCCTCGATGTCCTTCTGTCAAAGGCAACCCACCGCTATGGCGATATGCTGACATCTATCCTGAGCTATCTGGTAGCTATTGACCTGCCAGACAGGGAAATCTATGCGTATGATTTCTTAAATTCGGAGGCGCTGAAAGAGGTTTATGACGTGTATCTGCCCATTGCCTATTCAAACACGCAAAACCACACCCCTGTAATGGAGATAATTCGGGACACCGCGGAAAAATTAAGAAAGATAACCACCGGCGTATACATTGATAAGGCCCGCGATATTATGCGCGCCATAGACCTGAAGTCCAACTAATGGCAAAAGTCGTCATCCCCGTAGGAGAGAACGAACTAAAAGGGACAAACGGCAGGCTGCTCTATATGGCCCGTGCCATGGCCATGAAGGGGATTGCGGTTGATGTGCTGACCTACAGCCGCTCGGTATATGATTTCTCTGTTGAGCTGCACAAGGGCTACCCGGCGGTCAAGACTAATATAATTTCCCCTAACCCCATTGCCCTTGACCACATAGCCTCACTTGTGAACACGTTTATCAAGCTAACATATGATATGTACATACCCGGAACTGACATGAAACTCTACAAGGTGACGGCCTTTGATGATTTCAGGGGCCATGTGGCCACGTTTACATATCCGGGAATAGACTTAACCTCCTATACGGCCGTGATGCTGCCGATTCCTTCGACTGAGGTACCACCCCTTCCAGACTGCGATATCTTCTACTCTACCATGTGTTTTTACGCGAAGGAACAAGGCGTGCCTATCGTCGGCATTCAGATGTTTCCTGCCATTCAGACGCCACCTATTTTCCTGCGGACGATCAATTACATCATAATAAAATACGAATGGGAGAAGGAGTATTTAAAGGAATACGGCTTTGACCTGTTGCATTCCTTCATTTTGGACTATGAACAGGAGGCGTATTATATTGATACAATAGAAGACAAGTACATGGATTCACTGCTCAACCCCAGTATTCATCTGCCAAAAGAGGAGCTTGTCATACTGCTTATAAACCATCCGAGACTGCGATTTTGCGTCAAAGAGGCCCTTGAGGCGATAAATGAGCTTGACATGCCCAAGACGGTGTTCTTTATGAAGAGGAAATTCGTCATCAGGGAGCTTTCCGAGGACGATATAATAAACGATTTCTTTATGAATGATATAAAGAAAATAAAGGGCAGGTCGTTTATCATGGAGCCGGACTCAAAGGGCGACCTGATAATGCTCTGTGATGTTATTATTTCGCCGGCCTATCTGACGACTCTGGGTTTTGCCTCAGATTACGGCAAACTCTCAATAGTGTATAATCCTATATACGAAAAGAAGGATTTTCAACGAGACGTAGCCTTTGTCAATAACAAGGAATCGCTAAAGACAGCCCTCAATGAATGCTATAAGAAGAAACAGGCGAAGCTGTCTTTTGCCGACATAGTGAAAGGCATAGTCCATGACCAAAGGCGCACGACAAGCGCCCGAAAGTAACATAAATTATTATAATGTGTGGATTTATTAAAGTATTTTCATATTAATCCGATAAAATGTTAGTATAGCAGCAGAGGCTGAGAGAATGATAGTAAAGGTGGTAAGGAAGGCCGAAGGGGCCTGGAGGTAGTTTGCGATACGATGACCTCGGCATTAGCGGCGATGTGTTGGCATCATCGGTGGCGGATTGTAGCGAAATAAATTATGAAATAACGGGAGGTATCCGTGGCATTTGTACTTAACACAAATATGATGTCGGTAAATGCGCAGAGAAATCTTATGACAACTCAGCAGCCCATGCAGCAGGCCACACAGAGATTGTCTACCGGCATAAGGATCAACTCTGCGGCTGACGACGCGGCTGGTCTTTCCATAGCTACGAGGATGACTTCCCAGTCAAGGGGCCTTAATGTTGCGATAAGAAACGCCAACGATGGTTTGTCTATGGTGCAGACGGCCGAAGGCGCGATGGGCCAGATAACGACCGACTTGCAGAGAATGAGAGAGCTGGCCGTGCAGTCCACAAGCGGGCAGTACGGCGCGAGCGACACTGGCTCTATGCAGATGGAGATAAACACCCTGGTTGAGAATGTCGGACGTATCGCCACAGAGACAGCGTTCAACAACAAGCAGCTCCTTGCCGGCAATTACCAAACGAAATTGGACGTTAGCTATAATGCCAGCGATGCCTCTATTGACGTCAACGTCGGCTCAATGAACACCGATGTCTTAGGCGGAAAAATATTTACCTCAACGGGCAAAAACGGGGCGTATCTCACACTCAAAGATATCCACACCGCGACATCGTCAGGGGTGCAGGGCGTTGGGGATGGGTCATGGATATCCGGCGCAGGGGCACCTGTGGCGTACAGCTACACGGCAAACGAGGCCATCACATATACCGGAGCCTCATCGCTGTTGGTAAATGGTCCGGCTGGAGGTTACTCTTCGCGGGCCTCAAACGCCATAGCGATAATAGACGGGGCATTGGCCACCATTACAAGCGCGCGGTCTTTGATGGGTGCGAAGGCCAGCCAGTTTAACGCCGCCATATCGAACATTTCCAATGTGGTGGAGACGACCACTGCCGCTCAATCAAGAATTGTGGATGCCGACTTTGCGGCGGAGACGGCAGACATGACAAAGTCCGCGATATTGCAAAGGGCCGGCATTTCAGTGCTGTCTCAGGCGAACACCACGCCTCAAAACGTGCTTGCCTTGTTAAAATAAATGGAATATTAAAGTTTTTAATCAGAAGTCCGATAAGTATATTAACAGAGTATAGTGAGAGTAAAGGGGATGAACAGCCCCCAGGGAGTACGGGACGCACGAGTGAAAAATAGCGGGAAGCTATTTTAGACTAAAATGAGTAACATTACACGGAGGTAGAAGACATGGGTATGACTATCAACACAAACATGCTGTCGGTTGACGCGCAGAGGAATCTTAATGCCACACAAACACCATTAGCACAGGCAATGCAAAGGTTGTCGTCCGGCCTGAGAATCAACACCTCGGCAGATGACGCGGCCGGTCTCGCTATTGCGACAAGAATGGATTCACAGACAAGGGGTCTTAACGTGGCTATCAATAACGCCAACGACGGTTTGTCTATGGCTCAGACGGCCGGAGGCTCGATGACCCAGATAACGACTAACCTGCAGAGAATGAGAGAGCTGTCCGTGCAGGCGACAAGCGGCCAGTACGGTGCCAGTGACATAGGGTCAATGCAGATGGAAATAAACTCACTCGTTGAGGACATTGGAAGAATTGCCACTCAGACTACATTCAACAATAAGCCTCTCCTTGACGGCACGTACTCGTCAAGATTGGCGGTTGGTTATAATGCCAGCGACGCGCAGATTTCCATCAGCATAGCCTCAATGAACACAGACGCGTTAGGCGGGAACACATTTTCGGCAACAGGCAAAAATGGAGCGATACTCCATCTCATGGATTTGCACACGGCCACAACGGTCGGGGTGTCCGGCGTGGGAGACGGTTCGTGGCTATCTGGAGCAGGGGCGCCTACAGCCTTTAGCTACACTGCAAAGTCGATCATTACATATTCTGGAAAGTCGTCGTTGATGGTAAACGGAGTAAACGGTTTGACTTCTCAGGCCTCAAACGCCATAGCGATAATAGACGGGGCATTGAGCCAGGTCGCATCGGCAAACTCTTCAATGGGCGCTAAGGCCAATGAGTTTAACGCCGCCATATCTAACCTTTCAAATGAAGTAGAGACAACGACGGCAGCCCGCTCAAGAATTATGGACGCCAACTTCGCGTCAGAGACGGCAAACCTGACAAAGTACATGATAATACAGCAAGCTGGTATATCAGTATTGTCTCAGGCTAACACTCAACCACAGAATGTGCTTGCCCTGCTGAAATAGTAGGACGAGATAATTAAAGGGGAGGCAGGGTTGCCTCCCCATATACTTTTCTAAAATCGCCTGATGATGAGGGTGATATAGAGGAGCGCTTAAAAGGAGGAAGTTATGGATGTTAATCTGAATTCGATGGGTGCGTATATAGGCAGTACTGCTCTGCCGCCTACAGGCACAACCCAAGCCGACAGTGGGCAGACTGGCAACTCGCAAACTGGTAATAAGGTCTCTGTTGCCACCATATCACCGCAAGCGGTCGTTGATGTCAAGCAGGCAAATGCCGGTAGTAAGGGTGATGAGCATACCGGAGAAAACCCGATGTCTGATGGAAAGGCGTTTTTTGACGTTGACGATGATAAGAACGTGGTAATAAAAGTTACCGATTCCTCTGGCAAGGTAGTTCAGCAGATACCTGCCGAGCAATATTTGCAAACGATGAAGGTTCTTGACGCTAATGCAAAGAGCCTTTTACAATCAAGCAACGGGAACAACCTATACCACAAGGAGGCCTGATGGCTGATGTGACGAGTGCGGCGGGTTCAACTGGTTCGACTGGTTCGACGGCTACGACGGGTGTGACGGCGCCATGGACACCTACTACGCCGCCTGTTGCGCTTTCTACGGGTGTTTCGACCGGGCTTAATACCACCGCTATAATCAATGCGAGCATGGCAGTGGACGTGCAGCCCTACAACAACCTTGCAACAAAGGCGGCCAGTTACCAGAGTGAAATAAGCGCCTACGGCCAAATTTCCTCAAGTTTGGCCTCGCTTCAAACAGCCGTTGCCGGTCTTACCTCAGCGAATATCAGCACACTTAGCGTCACGTCGTCCAATCAAGCTGTCCTTACAGCGACGGCCTCCGCCAAGGCCTCCCCCGGTAGCTACTCAATAAAGGTAAACCAACTGGCGCAGAACGAAGAGGTGATCTCACAGGCGTATGCCTCCGACACCACCGTGGCGTTTGCAACCGGTACGCTCACCGTCGGTAACGACGGCCACTCGACGGCGATTAATATTGATAGAAGCAACAACACGCTCTCTGGCATAAGAGACGCTATAAACAGAAGCGCCACCGATGTTAGTGCGTCGGTGATAAACGATGGTACCGGATACAGGCTCATCGTAAGCACTAAAAACGGTGGCGCAATAAACGGCCTTCAGATAACCGGCACGAGTACAGGCCCGGCGGGACTGAATCTAAGCGACCTTTCTTATGATTCGTATAACCAGGCTGCTGGCCCGACGACCCTTCTTCAGACAGGCTCAGACGCCTCATTTACCGTTAACGGCCTCGCAATAACGAGCCATTCCAATACGCTGACAAATGTCCTTAAAGGCGTGACGATTAACTTGCAGAGCGCCACGTCACCTTCAGCGGTAACGTTGAACATAGGGCAGAATTCAGCCTCAAGTTCCACCGGCCTGAAAACGTTTGTCACCGCGTATAATGCTGTTTTATCTCAGTTGAGCCAGGTGTCTGCGCAGGGGCAGCCGCTGTACTCCGACATGACGGTAAAGACTATCCAAAACGCCATAAGAACCATGACAACGACATATTTTAACGGCGCTACTTCCATTCTCGCGCAGTTTGGGATAAACCATCTGAAAGATGGGACGCTGCAAATTGATACCGCGGCGATGGACAAGGCCGTAAGCTATAATCAGCTTGGATTCAACAAACTCCTTGACGCCCTGTCCTATAAGTACAGCAGCTATGCGAGCAAGACCCCTTCGGCGTACGGGATGCTCAACAATATCATTAGCTCCACTATAGCTAACGTGACCACTACCATGCAAGCTAATATCTCTACAATTCAGACGCAGGAGTCAAGCATGTCAGAGCAGCTTAACCAGAAATATTCGATGTATCAGCAGAAATATGCCCGGCTTGAGGCCACTATTTCTCAACTGAGGAGTCAGAGCGGTAGTCTTTCTTCCACTTCAAGCAGCAGTTCCAGCACCACGAGCAGCACCAGTGGGATTCCGACTTTAAATACAACGGCATAACAGGAGGGTAGTAGTGACAAACCCGGCATACGCAAAGAGTGCTTATATAAGCACGGACATAAATAACTTATCTCCGCTTGATCTCGTAATAAAGCTCTACGACGGGGCGATAGGGTTTTTATCGAAGGCGGTTTTTAGCATAGAGAAGAAGAACAGGCCGATGAAAATTCAGTATCTCAACAGAGCGAGGGCCATTGTAGAGGAGCTGATGAGTTCGCTTGATATGGAAATCGGCGGTGAGGTAGCCGTTAGTTTGCATGACCTATATACCTATATGCTTCTTGAGCTTACAAGGATAAACGCCACTGATTCTGTTGACAAAATATATCATATGCAGGAGCTTCTAAGGACATTGAAAAGCGCGTGGGTAGAGGTTAAATCAATCGTTCCGCAGTCACCGGCCACGTTGCGCCAGCACATGAGCGTCCACTAATACCCGCCGGAGGAATGGTACTTCTGGCTGTTTGCCGGTTTGGTCGTGCTCTGGATTTCTGCGAAAGCAGGAATCCAGAACATGACATTCTAATCCAGCTAATACTCTATCGGCGTCAACTTCACAGGCATTCTAATAAATACCGCCCGAACTTGCCTATATTGAGTTTATTATCTCACCGGCCATGCCGTTAATGGCCACGATTTTATCAGCAACCCCCGCATCCACCACGGCCTTTGGCATCCCATACACCACGCATGTGTCCTCGTTCTGAGCTATTGTCCTTCCGCCGCATTCCCGTATCGCCCTCATTCCCTTTAGGCCGTCGTTGCCCATTCCAGTGAGAATAACACCGAGACACGCCCCCGGGTTTGCCGCCGCCACAGACAGCATCATCACATCCACTGAGGGTCTGTATATATACTCGGCGTTCTCGGCGATGCTTATTATCCTGTCTGTGCCCTTTTTCATCAGGCTCATGTGTCCAGAGCCGGGGGCTATATAGACTATGCCGTTTTCTATCTTCTCGCCTTGTTTGGCCTCTTTTACCTGCATCTGGCTCAGTTGGTTCAGACGCTCCGCAAACGGGCCGGTAAATGTGGCCGGCATATGCTGCGAGATTACAACGGGGATGGGGAAGTTTTTCGGCAGCAGGGGTACCACCGTCTGAAGCGCCTTCGGGCCGCCGGTTGAGGTCCCTATTGCCACAATCGCCATCTTCTTTGATGACGACGAAAATCTCACAACCTTCGTCTGATTGATAGGTGCTGAATATTGTACCGGCTCATCAACAGGGCGACTGTTTGGTCGCAGCTTCCTGCCGCCGATTTGTTTTAACTTATCTGTCAGCATCATTTTTATATTCATTATGTTTATTGATAAATCGGAGAGATTCTTAGGAATGAAATCCACAGCGCCAAGCTCAAACGCCTTAAGCGTCGTCTTAGCACCCTCTACCGTCAACGAACTTACCATTATCACAGCAACAGGACACTTAGCCATTATCTGCCTCAGCGCCTCTAAGCCGTCCATCTTCGGCATTTCCACATCCATAGTCACAACGTCCGGGCTCAGAGACAGAACCTTCTCTATTGCCTCCACCCCGTCGCACGCAACCCCGACTACCTGTAAATCACTGTCGGAGGAGATCATGCTCTTAAGGGCATTTCTCATAAACGCCGAATCGTCAACTATCAGTACCTTTATCTTGTCCATAGCCCCTTTAATCTATGTACGCAGGTCGCCGACGAACATCACAGCCGGGTCAAGGATTAATACCACTTTGCCGTCTCCGGTTATCGTCGCCCCGGCTATGCCTTCTGAGCTGTTGGAGAAACCTTCTATTGATTTTATCACGACCTCTTCCTGTCCGAATAGTTTATCAACCATCATGCCGAACTTCTTCTCACCCACAAGTATAACCACGAGATACATCTTATGCCCGCCATTTGAGTCGTTCATAGGCAGAAAGAACTTGTTCGCCAGCCTGTGGACTGGCACTATCTCGTTTCTCAGGATTACCGTCTCCTGCCCCCTGATGGTCTTTATATTGGACGGGTCTATGCGTACCGTCTCTACAACAGAGGCAAGCGGCACGGCAAACACCTCATTGCCCACGCCAACCATTAGCGCCTGTATGATTGCAAGGGTCAGCGGCAGCCGCAGGAGAAACTTTGTCCCTTTCCCCTTTTCAGTCTCAATCGTAATAGTGCCGTTTAATTTCGTAATATTTGTCTTTACAACGTCCATCCCTACGCCACGCCCTGATACGTCTGAGACCACCTTTGCCGTTGAAAACCCCGGCATAAAAATATAATCAAGGATTTCCTTCGTTGACAGCCTCTCAAGCTCGTCCGGCGTTGACAGACCCTTTTCCACTATTTTTTCCTTCAACATCTCCACGTCTATTCCCTTGCCGTCGTCCTCTATGGAGAGCACTATGTTATTGCCCTCCTGATAGGCTGACAACAGTACCGTGCCGCCTCTGGGTTTGCCGGCCTTCGCTCTTACATCGGGCATCTCCACTCCGTGGTCAACAGAGTTTCTGACTAAATGCACCAGCGGGTCGCCGATTTCCTCTATTATTGACTTATCAAGTTCCGTGTCCTCCCCGGAGAGGGCCAGCTCGACATCCTTCTTCATAGAGCGTGCAAGGTCTCTTACCATGCGCGGGAATTTATTGAAAACCTTCCTGACAGCCTGCATTCTTGTCTTCATCACCGCCAGTTGAAGGTCTGTTGTTATTAAATTTATAAATGCCGTCAGCTCGGCAAGCGGGGCTACGTCTGTGTTGTCAGTATATTTTAGTTCGAGGTTAGAGACGACTTTCATCAGCCTGTTTCTGGCAAGGACAAGCTCCCCGACCAGATTCAACACGTTGTCCAGTCTCTCTACATCCACCCTGATGGTCTGCTCCGCCTGCTGCGGAGGCTTATCTTTTTCGGGCGGTGTTTGTTTTGACAGCGCCTTTTTGACTTCCTCTTTTGATACCTTCTCTGTTGCCGCTAATATATCTCCGACCTTGGGCACTTCGCCCGTGTCAACGGATTCTTTTATCATGTTCTGAATCTTGAGGGCGTCGTCAACCTCTTCTGTTGTTACTGAGCCCCTTTCGACGAGGATTTCGCCAACCGGCTTGAGGAGTATATCACTTTGCGCCTCCATAAGGGCGTCAAGCTCTTCAATCGTGGGGCCGCTGCCACTGGGTGCCGCGTCTTCGGCGGGTGCCGCCGGTATTTCCACCTGTTGGATGGTCTGCGGGGGTGGAGTGGATGCGGGTGCCCCTGCCTGGTCATATACCTGTTGAAGCGACGCCAGTATCCCTGTGAGGTCCTCTTCGATGCCGTCTTTGGCCTTTATATGCTCAAGCAGCACCTTCACGTTGTCTATGGACTCCAGTATGACGTCCATTACGCCAGGGGTTAATGGTATATCGCCGTCTTTTATCTTTTTTAAAACACTTTCGGTTATGTGGGTAAGCTGCACCATTTGGTTAAACCCCAAAAATCCCGAAGCGCCTTTTATCGTATGCACGGAGCGAAATATGCCGTTTACCAGTTCCTGATTATCCTTGTCGTTTTCCAGCTCCACAAACTTCTGGCTGAGGTCCTCGACTATTTCTGTAGTCTCAATCAGAAAGTCGTTTATTATTTCATCCATTTCATCGGACATAAATCCCTCCTTTTGGCAATCTTCCTGTCAACGGGCTAAATCCAAATCCGGCCAGCATGGCGTCATAGATATGCCTCCGTATGCAGACTATTTATTAAATATCTTATCCAGCTTTTGCTTAAGTACGTCCGATGTGAACGGCTTCATCACATAGTTATTCACGCCTGACTTGATGGCCTCTATAACCTGCTCCTTCTCTGCCTCGGCCGTTACCATAAGCACGGGCATTGCCTTTAGCTTCTCGTCAGCCCTCACCATTTTCAACAGCTCAAGCCCCGTGCAGTTTGGCATATTCCAGTCAGTTATCAGGAAGTCGAACTTTCCCGCCTGGAGTTTCTTAAACGCCTGCTCGCCATCCTCGGCCTCCTCGACGTCGTTCATGCCCAACTGCTTGAGGATGTTCTTTATTATCCTTCTCATTGTTGCAAAGTCGTCCACTACCAGTATCTTCATTGCTGTGTTGTACGCCATCCTATTTGTCCTCCTGTCGTTGTTTGATGATTGTCATTTGTCTTATCATCGAGTCAACCGTCTCGGCGGAGACGGGTTTTACCATATATGCGTTTATGCCAGCGTCGTTGGCCTTGTTCTTTTCCTCATCGTCGGTCTCAGTAGTTAACATCAATATCGGTATTGACTGAAAAGCGGGGTTGTTTTTCAACTGCTTTGTCAGCTCTAACCCATCCATATACGGCATATTCAAATCAGTCATTATGATGTCAACCTCATTTGAGGCCAGTTTCTCTATCGCGTCGAGACCATTTTCAGCGAACACCGGCTGATGGCCCTTCCTTGTCAGATACAGACCCAGTATCTTTCTGGTTGTTTTATCGTCATCTACCACCATGATTCTCATAATATTTCCAGCGCTCCTGTGATGTCTTTCATCTCACTGTCAGGCCTTCTGATACACTACCGTTTTGTCAACTACGGCTGGCTTTAGCAGCCTCGTTATGTCGTGAAGGCTCTCGGCCATGCCTATGAACAGGCAACCGCCCGGTCTCAGGGTCTCATAGAGGTTCTCTATCACCTTTACCTTCGCCTTCTTATCAAAGTATATTAGCACGTTTCTACAAAATATAGCGTCTATATCTCTTATAGCCCTTATTCTTTTTTCGTCCAGCAGATTGATTTGCGAGAATCTCACCCTTGACTTGATAGCCGGAGAAAGCAAATGGTTAGAGTTACCGTTGCATTTAAAATATTTCTTTAAATAAATATCCGGCACGTTTCTCATGGCATATTGCCCGTATGAGGCACACTGCGCTTTTTGTAGCACGGAGTCACTTATGTCAGAGGCCAGTATATCAAACTTTACGCTGCTTGTCTGAGGGTTTTCCATCAGCATCATCGCCAGCGTGTATGGCTCCTCGCCGGTTGAGCTGGCCGCGCACCATACCCTTAGGGCCGGCGGCTTACGCCTGGCGATTAATTTTGGCGCCTCGAAGCGCACAAATACCTCAAGCTGTTTTACCTCTCTGAAGAAAAATGTCTCGTTTGTTGTTATCTTATCAAAAAGCACCTTCATCTCTTCTTTGTTGGCGCCATATTTCAACATATATAAATAGTCGTCGTAACTGCTCAGATTCTTTTCCTCAAGCCTCTTGCTCAGTCTGTTTTCTATAAAATATTTCTTAGCGTCAGGGATGAAAATTCCGCTCTGTTCGTAGATAAAATCCCTGAATTTTTTAAAAGTCTCATCCTTTAACACTGTCATAAACTGTGAATGGCCTCCTCTATCCTTGCCCTTACATATTCGTCGGGATGGTTGCGTAGTTCGGCTAATCTCTCATATGCCTCAGGGCCTCCGATTTCTACCATGGCGTCTATTGTTACCATCACGACAAGAAGCTCTTCGTCTTTCAGCATAGCGTATAATTTATCCAGATGCTCATAGCCCCCTATTGCCGCCACAGCCTTTATCGTGTGAACTCTCACCCATACGTCCATGTCGTTTAAGGCGTTTAGCATTGAGTCGGTGAACTCGCCCCTTTTTGCAAGGCTTACTATGGCCGTCCTTCTTATATCGGGGTTGGGGTCGCTGAGGTCTGTCTCCAGCCTTGCCGCAACTGCCCGCGAAATGTCCTCGTCAGGCCGTAGCGACGACAACCTTCTCATGGCCGCTATCCTCAGCTCTTCGTCCTCGTGCAACGCGAGCCTTAATAATACCTCCTCGTCCGAGGCGTACCTGGCTATATATTGCTTCAATTTTTTCGGATAAAAGTCAATGTTCCTTAAGAACTTCCTTGATTCCATCCCTATGAGGGCCTTTACCGCCTCGTCAATTACATCCTCGCACTTCTCAGTATCAAGCAGGTCTAATATAGGGCGAAAGGCCTTCCTGTTTCCCAGTTTTCTGAGTGCATAGACCACCTGCCGTTTCACATGGCAGTCCTCGTCCTTCAGTGCGGCGATAAGAGGGTCAACAGCGCCGTCGTCCGCTATCTCAACCAGCGCCTTTGCCGCCCCCCTTCGGATATCGCGGTATGAGCCGCGAAGCAATTGGATTAGCCGCGCTGCCGCCCCTGTGCATTTAAGTCTCCCAAGCAGCTCGACCAACAATGCCTCGCCGCGGTTTTTTAACCGCCCACTGTCCAGTATCTCCAACAGCGTATCACAGTTGGCTGTCTCGATTAAGGCGTCCTCTATTTTTTTATAATACTCCTCATTCTCAATGTTTGATGTATCCAGAGAGCCAGCGGCGTCAAGCAGCCCTTCAACCGCTCTGTTGTCGCGCAGCATCCTTAACCCTTCGACTGCCATCATCTTCTCTTCCCAATCGCCGTCTTTGAGCATTTCCATAAGCTCAGGCACCAAATAGCCCATATCATGGTCTATCCCTAAGCTGACAAGGCTCTTTAAGGCCGCGGTCTTGAGCACATCTTTAAGGCCGCCGCCACCGTTGTCCTGTGCCGTGCTTCGATTAAGACATCCGATTACGGCCTCCTTTGATCGTTCAGAAGGAATCTTCCCCAGTGTTTCTATCGCGGAGAATTGAAGCACACTTGAGCCGAGTTTGCAGACATTGTCAATTGCGGTCACAGCGCTGGCGTTTCCAATCTCCCCAAGGGCCTCAAGGGCGGAAAACGCCACCCATTCCTCGTCCTTAAGCGCACCCTCTAAGTGCGCCACCGCGCCTTCGGCCTTCAAAAGCCCCAGCGCCCGACACGCGGCTGCCCTTACGTTTGCGTTTGGGTCTTTCAGCGCGGGCAGGATTTTATCAACCTCCACCGTCACTGCAATGTCGCCGAGCAGGTCGAGGGCAAATTTTCTTATATCGTCGTCCTTGTCATACAACAAATCATAGAGCAGGGGGACCGTGCTGGCCCCAAGGTCTTTCAGTATCAGGAGTGCGGCGTTTCTCTGTGCCGGACCTTTTCTAAGCACGGGGATAAGCATGTAGGCGGCTGCCTCCCCCCCTATATTCAATATTGACTGCATGGCGGCGTCCACAACGGCGGGGCTGTCGTCCAACAGCAGCTTAATCAGCGGGTACAGCGCCCTTTCGTCAGTCTCGCCAAGCATGGAGGCAACTTGCCTCCGCCTCGAAATATCGGGGTGCGATATATCAAGGATTAACTTATCATATTTTTTTACCCGTGCCATATGGTTAATTACTGCCGGTTATCAGCGTTGGTATCAACATTTCACAGCAACCCCGCTATTATACAATTTTTTCATTGATAAAAAACACCCATCCTCTATATTCCAATGCAAACGCATTAGAAATTGACTCCCTTATTTCCGTCATTCCGGCTTGTCTGGAATCTGTCCTTACGTCTCAGAATATGCACAATCATCATGAACCTCCCACTAAAGGGAAGATTCTGGACAAGCCGGAATGACGGCAAGGGACAAGCCGGAATGATTGCATAGGTATCTTCTGCTTTATTTTTCAAATGCGTTTGCCCCACTCTATATTCCCACATCGCTGTTTAACTTTCCCTTTAGCCTAAGGAGTGCCTGGCTGTGAAGCTGGCATACCCTGCCTTCAGACAGGCTTAACACCTTGCCTATTTCCTTCATCGTAAGTTCATCCCAGTAGTAGAGCGAAAGCACCATTTTCTCCTTCTGGGGAAGTTTTGATATCAACTCGGCAAGGATTGCCTTCTTAGATAAGTCCATGAGCTGCCTGAGCGGGTCGCGCGTCGTTTCGTCGGGTATGTTCTCTAATAAATTCATCTCTTCGCCGCCGGGGGTCTTTGAGCCGAAATCGTCAAACCTTAGCGTGATAACAGCGTCGGCGTCTTTGAGTATCTTAAAATAGTCGTCAAGGGACATATTCAGGTGCTTTGCCACTTCGTCGCCATCAGGGGGTCTGCATAGTTGCTTCTCAAGTTTTACGCACGCATCCTTTAGCTCGTTGACCTTCTCTTTCAGTGAACGCGAGGATGTGTCAAACGCCCTTATCTCATCCAGCATAGCGCCCTTGATTCTAAACTCAGCATAGGTCTTTAGTTTTGCCCGCGCCGGGTCGTAGTTGTCAAGGGAGTCGAGAAGGCCGATAACCCCCACGCTTATTAAATCGTCAGAGGTCAACTGTGGGGGCAGCCTGTGAGACAGCCTGTACGCGGTATATTTTATAAAAGGAAGAAAATCCTTTATTACCTCTTCCTTCTTTTCGTCGGGAATTGCGGCCTTATATATCTTCGCGTCCACGTTGGGTTATCCTTCGGAGGCCGTCGAAAGCAGGTTGCTGAAGAAAAATTGTATAGTGCCCTTAACAACAGGCTCCGCCCGGCCAAGTATTGTAACGGCCAGGTCAGTTATCTTCTTAGAGGCCTGCGAGTTCGGGTAGGCGTCTATGAACGCGCGCTGGGCCCTTACGGACATGCGTACCGCCTCGTCAAATGGGATAAAGCCCACGTAATTTAACGAGATGTTGAGAAACTTATCAGCCGCGGTTGAGAGCCGCTTAAAAACCTCTTTCGCCTCGGCGCCGCTCTTTACTGAGTTTACCAGAATGCTGAATGCCTTCTCCTGATACCGGGTATAGAGTACTTTTATGAGGGCATAGGCGTCGGTCATTGCCGTTGGCTCAGGCGAGGTGACTATGACTATCTCCTGTGCGGCTATACAGAAAAAGGCCACGTTGTCCGATATGCCCGCCGCCGTATCTATTAACAGAACGTCTATGTCCTCATCAAAGGACTCAAATTCCTCCAGCAGCCGCAGCCTCTGGAATTCGTCCAGTACCGTCAGCTCCTGCACGCCCGATGTGGCGGGCAGGATCATTATCCCGTGCGGGCCTTTTACTATTATCTCACTGAGGGACATCTCACCGCTTATCACGTTTTGTATGTTATATTCGGGTGCCAGTTGAAGCAGCACGTCTATGTTGCTCAACCCAAGGTCGGCGTCAAGAATCAACACATTTCTGCCCATTTTTCTCATGGCTATGGCCAGATTCGCAACCACATTGGTCTTGCCCACTCCCCCCTTGCCGCTTGCCACGGCTATGGTCATGATGTGTTTCTTTTTTGTGCGCCCGTCATTTAACATCTACTGTAACACTCCTTCTTCAGGATGAGGCCGGCGATGCCCTCAACCGCGGTAAAATCTATATCGTCGGGGACCTTTTGTCCTGTCGTTACATACGCCACGGGTTTACTGTACATCATCAGTGTGTTGTAGAGGCCGCCGTATCTAACCGCCTCATCTACTTTCGTAAAGCCGAGATAGTTAACCGGCACGGTTCTGTAGTACCTGTATGACTCGGCCATGAATTCGTCGTCGGTGTTGGCGCTCATCAGCAGGTGTGTCTCCAGCGGCACCTCTGTCTCGCATATATCGTTTATGCTATCGAGGTACTCGTTGTCTTTTGGGTTTCTGCCCGTGGTGTCTATGTAAATCACGTCTTTTGTCTCCGCAAAGCGCAGCAGTGAGGTCTTAAGCTCACCGGGGGTGGATGCCACGGCAAGCGGAATTCCCAGGATTCTGGCGTATATGCGCACCTGCTCCACCGCCCCTATCCTGTATGTGTCAAAGTTAATGATGGCCGTCTTTTTGCCCTCTTTTATGGAATGAGCGGCCAACTTCGCCACAGTCGTAGTCTTTCCCACGCCGGTAGGGCCTATTACCATTACCGCCTTCATGTCGCTTTCACTTTTCTTGACCTTTATGTGGGACGTTATTATGGGCAGTATGTCTTGCACCTCTTTGGCCTTCTCACACAGTAGTATAGCATACTCATCACGAATTGAGCGCTCCTTTAAATAACTAAGCAGCGCCTTCTTTTTGGGCGGCAGGGACATCTCAAAGCCCATGTTTTTCATATCCTCAATGGTCTCTCTGAGGTGTTCTATTTCTGTGGATATGTTTGACGCCATGGTGCTGATAACATTGCTTATACCGCTTTGCCCTGTGGAGTCGGTGTCATGGGCGTGTCCCTCTGTGCGCGAGGCGGCGCGCATTGGCGCTGTCCTTATGGAGGGGGCGGGGGAATTGTCCGCCGCGTGTTTTTTGGAGGATGCAAGCGGGAGTTCCTCAGCCGTCTGCTCTTTTTTGAACAGCCCCGCCGCGAATGGCTTTGGCCTGGCGGAGGATTTTATTGATACTACGTCCGCGGCCTCATCCTCTTCGTCTGTGTCGTCGTTGCCACCTTTGTTAAACATCCTTATGCTGTTGTGGAGCCTCTCTGTGGATTTGTTGTAGGGCCTTGCCTTTTGCATGTCGTAGTCCACCGCGGCCGTGACCTCAACACCGCCGTCTCCTTCCTCTGTTGACAGGATTATCGCGTCGTCGCTGAGCTCTTTCTTTACCATTACAAGTGCTTCCGCAAAACTTTTAGCCTGGAACTTTTTAATCTTCATACTTCACTACCCCCATTGTATAGAGTTTACCGGCGGCTGAAATCTCGGCGTTTGACAACACGACGACTGCCGGCAGGAATTTTTCCATTAATTTCTTTACATGTCTCCTGACCTGAACCGACGTTAAAACTATCGGCTGTACCCCTCTGTGGCTCTCGCTTTCTATTAACACCTCCAGTCCCTTGACCAGTTTACTTACAACGCCAGGGCTTATGGCCTCGCCGGTTTGGAGGCTCCTCAAGAGCATGTTTTCGTACCTCTGGTCGAGTGTAAACACCGGTATGGTGCCGTCTGGTGTGGAATATTGCCTTGTTATGTGCCTGCTTAGCGCCTGTCTGGCGAACTCTGTCAGCACCTCGGCGTCTTTCATCTGCGCCCCGTAGTCCAGGATAGTCTCAAGTATGGCCATAACATCGTTTATAGGCACACGTTCTCTTAGTAGATTCTGCATCACTCGCTGCACGTTGCCGAGCGTGGAAATAGACATCAACTCCTCCACTATCTTAGGATAGCTCTTTGATACGCTGTCAAGGATGTTTTGAACCTCGCTCCTTGACAGAAGCTCCCAACAGTGCTTTCTTATCAGTTCCGTCAGATGTGTGGCAATAACTGTGGCATTGTCAACGACCATATAGCCGGCAAGCTGTGCCT
>JADFYL010000047.1 GCA_015233045.1 Nitrospirota bacterium
AGGCGTTATAACAAGACCTGCACTTCACACACTTTTCCTGATTGATTGAGTGGGGCTTTTTCTTCTCACCCACTACCGCCTCTACCTGGCAAGCCCGCGCGCAGGCCATGCAACCCGTACACGCCTTTTCATCCACATAAAAAGTCGAAAGGTTTTTACAGACCCCCGCAAAACACCATTTGTCCCTGATATGGGCCTCGTATTCGGCTCTAAAATATCTGATTGTGGAAAGCACGGGGTTTGGGGCGGTTTGCCCGAGACCACACAAAGACGCGGACTTGATATCGTCGGCAAGGTCTTCAAGGAGTTCTATGTCGCCCTCTTTCCCTCTGCCTTCGGTTATATCAAGCAGGCGGTGAAGCATAATCCTCGTGCCTACCCTGCACGGCGTACACTTGCCGCATGATTCGTGGGCGGTAAAATCAAGAAAAAACCTTGCAAGGTTGACCATACAGTTTGTGTCGTCAAGGACGACCATACCACCACTGCCAACTATCGCGCCGGTCTTCATAATATCTTCATAGGTGACTGGTATATCAAGAAACTCAGTGGGAACACAGCCCCCTGACGGGCCGCCAAGCTGAACGGCCTTAAAGCTCCTCCCGCGTTTTAATCCTCCGCCGATGTCCTCTATTATAGTCCTGAGGGGAATCCCAAAGGGTATCTCTATCAGCCCTGTGTTGAGCGCCGCTCCGGTGAGGGCAAAGACCTTCGTTCCGGTAGATTTCTCAGTCCCACGGGACTTAAACCAGTCCGCGCCGTTGCGTATTATTGCTGGGATATTTGCAAATGTCTCCACGTTATTGAGGACAGTAGGTTTTTCCCATAAACCCTTGTGAACGGGAAACGGCGGCCTGGGGATGGGCGAGCCTCGCTTACCTTCTATTGAACGCATCAGCGCGGTCTCCTCACCGCAGACAAAAGCCCCGGCACCAGGATAGATATCGAGGTCAAGATTAAAACCGCTCCCGAGTATATCCTGCCCCAGGAGGCCGTACTCAACGGCCTGGTCTATTGCCTTACGCAGCCTTCTCACTGCCAGCGGGTACTCTGCCCTTACGTATATATAGCCCTGGCTAGCGCCAATGGCCTTGGCCGCTATTATCATACCCTCCAGTACAACATGGGGGTCGGCCTCCATGATGCTTCTGTCCATAAAGGCGCCCGGGTCGCCCTCGTCGCCATTACAGAGGATATACTTCAGGTCTCCCTGTGCCTGTGAGCATAGCTCCCACTTCAGGCCGGTTATAAAACCCGCCCCTCCCCTCCCCCGCAACACGGAGCCTCTTACCTCTTTTATTATTTCTGTGGTGGTCATCTCTCTGAGCGCCTTAGCAGCGCCAAAGTAGCCGTCCACGGCTATATATTCCTCAATGTTTTCGGGGTCTATCATGCCGCGGTTTCTAAGCGCCCCAAGCATTTGGAGATTAAAAAACGGGATGTCCTTTAACTCCTTCAATGCGGCGCGGGTCTTTGTGTCCTTGTACAAGTTCTTCTCCAGCAAACGGCCCCCGACAAAGTGCTCCTCCACCAGGAGCGGGGCGTCGTCAGGCTTTAGTCTTTCATAAAAAATACCCTCTGGCTGGACAAGCAACAGTGGGCCGTGGGCACAGAAACCGTTACAGCCCGTCAGGATTACCTTATATTTATCGCTCAGACCTTTTTCTTTCAGGTTTGCCTCAAGTGCGTCCTTTATTTTAAGGCTGCCCCCGGCTATGCACCCCGTGCCTCCGCATAGCATCAGTCTGCCCTCGCTAAGGCGGCTTTTGTAGTTTTCCCTAATAGTGTGCAGGGCGTCTATTGTCATTTTTCCCATAGTCTTTTCCTCATTATCAATGATAATCTTTGAGTATTTCGTTTGCCTTCGTGGGGTCAACGCCGCCGAATGTGTCCGTACCGACTAACACCACAGGGGCCAGTCCACAAGCTCCGATACAACGTACGGTCTCAAGCGAGAAGAGGCTGTCAGGGGTTATTTCACCCTCGTTAATGCCCATAGTGTCTTTGATTTTTGCCAGAACCTCGTCTGCCCTTTTTACATAACACGCCGTCCCCTGGCACACGCGCACGTTATATTTCCCCATCGGTTTCATTGTGAAATATGAGTAGAAAGAAACCACCGCGTGTACCTCGCTCACAGGGATCTTCATAGTCTTGGCGATAATTTTTTGTACCGAGGCTGGGAGATAGCCAATAAGTTCCTGGGCCTCCTGCAACACCATAATGAGAGCGCCGGGTCTTTTCTTATATTTCTGCAGAATCGCCTTTAACTTCCCCTTGTCGTAGGTTTCCACATCCTTTGTGGGCATGGGCACTTTGGGAGGGGTGCTGACGGCCTTTTTCACCGCCTCTGTTAGTGTATGCGGGAAGAAGGGTTTTGGCAGGAAATCCACTATATCCAGGGCAATGGCGTCTCTAAGCACCGCCTTGGAGGAATAACCTGTCATGGCGATTACTCTGGTGTACTGGTGGTTTTCGTTTATCCATTTAATAAGTTCAAAGCCGTCAATAGTCGGCATTATGAGGTCTGTGATAACGAGGTCAAAGACGCGCTCATCTATAAGGACCATCGCATCCTTTGAGCTGGTTACGCCAGTGACCTTAAACCCTTCAGCAGATAGCACTGCCTCGCAGCTCTTGATTATAATCTCATCGTCATCAACTACAAGAACATTCATTTCCATTTATGTCCTCCAGTTCAAATTGTTGAATGCGGCAACGTTGTAATTCCAAATAAGTTAGTTTTTCTTGACAAATTCGCCAAAGTTTCTTAGGACTTCGAGGCCGGAGTTTTGGCTTTTCTCTGGATGAAACTGTGTGGCAATGACGTTGTCTTTCCATATCATGGAAGTAAACTCAATGCCGTAGTCCGTAGTGCCGGCGGTTATTGCCGGGTCCTCTGGCGCGACATAATACGAATGGACGAAATAAAAATACCGGTTGTCGTCAATACCATCAAAAATCGGTGGTTTATTCTTAAATTTGACATTATTCCATCCCATATGCGGGACCTTTAAGGTGGTGACGGGGAATCTGACCACCTTTCCCTTAAACACGCCAAGCCCCGGACAGCGGCCAAACTCCTCCGACTCAGTAAAAAGCGCCTGAAGCCCCAGACAGATGCCAAGAAACGGTTTGCCTGTCCTGATAGATTTTAAGATCGGCTCAATAAGGCCAAGTCTATCAAGATTTGCCATACAGTCCTTAAACGCCCCAACACCTGGCAACACCACGCCACTGGCGGACAGTATATCCGCCGCGCGCTCTGTCACCTTAACGGCAACGCCACTCTTAAGAAATCCCTTCTCAACACTCTTTAGATTTCCCATCCCATAATCCACAATCGCAATCACCCCTATATGATACGAAATCCAGCGCGGGGATTGCAATTATATTTATGCTAATGTGTTGCTGCCAAATGAGTAAACAGGGAGGCCTTCGATTGGGGGGAGGCACCGTACGTATTGACTGTAAGGCTCTATTTGTATATAATAGAAATATACATGATTAGTTTTTCAGAGATGGAAGGGTTTGATTGGGATTCTGGAAATAAAGGCAAGAATCAGTTAAAACATAAGGTTCACTGGCTTGAATGCGAGGAGGTATTCTTTCATCAGGCATTGATAGTTAAAGAGGACACCATTCATTCAAAGGCGGAAAGCAAGTATGCAGTCTTAGGCAAAACAGCAAAAAACAGATTGCTTGCCTTGGTATTCACTATTCGGAGTAAGAAGATAAGAATCATATCGGCAAGGGATATGAGCAGAAAGGAGCGGAGCATCTATGAAGAGAAAATTAAAAGAAATACCGGTTTTTAACACTGAAGACGATGAAAGAGAGTTCTGGAGTAACCACGATACCACAGATTTTTTTGATTATGATAGGGCGGAAGCGGCTATTTTCCCAAACCTGAAACCATCAACAAAATCTATTTCTATTAGACTGCCCGAAACGCTTATAGAGCAACTAAAGATGCTTGCTAATGAAAAAGATGTTCCTTATCAGTCACTTATTAAGATATACCTTGCCGAAAAAATAGAAGCTGAATTGGTAAAATAGACCTGTTGTCCAGGCGGTAGGGGAACTTTCTGTTGTAATGCTAATGCGTTTGCCCTGGGGGAGGCATTGACTAAATCACTGTGATACGATAAGATAGTGGCCATGGCACATGGTAGTAAAGCAGATATCACTGAAGACATGGCGTACTGCCGCTCAAAACCGAGTGCAGCGGCTTTGATTATAGGTATATTCTTAAAGAAGGAACATCGGCCATGAAAAAATCGCTTGATGAGATAAAAGACATTCTAAACAGGCACAGTGGGGAATTAAGGGAAAAATACAAGATTACGCAACTCGGGATATTTGGCTCTTACGTGCGTGGAGAGCAGCGGATAAATAGCGATGTGGACATTCTTGTTGAAATAGGAGAGCCTGTGGGTCTCCTGAGATTTGTGCACATAGAAAATATGATGTCCAAACTCTTGCAGACAAAGGTTGACCTCGTATCGAAAGGGGGCATCAGACCTGAGCTGAAAGAGAGAATAATCAACGAGGTGGTTTATATTTGAGTCGTGATATATCGCTGTTTGCAAAGGATATATTGGAGGCGATAGAAAAGGCTGAAGGATTCCTCAGCGGCATGAGTTATGAGAGCTACGTTGCGGATGAGCGCACGATTTATGCCGTTATAAAGTGCATTGAAATCATTGGCGAAGCGGTAAAACATATTCCGATATCAGTAAGAAATAAATTCAGGGGCATCCCATGGAGGGATATGTCAGGAATGAGGGACAAGGTAGTTCATCTGTACTTTGGTGTCAAACTGGACATGGTCTGGCTTACAGTGAAAGAGGAATTACCGCAACTTAAGACCGACATTAAACCGTTAATCGAATACTTGATTAAGGACGACGATTCATCTGTGCCCTAGATTCTGAACCTCCTGCCCTTCCAGAGGATATATATTGCGGGATAGATAATCAACTCAAGCACTGTGGAGGTTACCACGCCGCCGACCATTGGGGCGGCTATTCTTTTCATTACGTCTGAACCCGCCCCCGTGGAAAACATCACAGGGATTAACCCCGCCAATATCACGCTTACCGTCATTATCTTCGGCCTGATTCGTTTAACCGCGCCGTGCATAATCGCGTCTCTTAGGTCACCGTATGAATTTAACCTCCCCTCTTGTTTCCACTTTTCATAAGACAGTTCAAGATATAACAGCATGACCACACCCGTCTCTGCGTCCAGCCCCGCCAGGGCTATCATCCCAACCCACACCGCTATGCTCATGTTATAATTTAAGAGGTAAAGGAACCAGAACGACCCGACCAGCGAAAACGGCACGGCCAGCAGCACTATGGCCGTTTTTACCGCCGATTTGGTGTTGATATATACCAGAACGAAGATCAGAAACGCCGTAAGCGGGATTACCAGTTTGAGCCGCTTATGGGTCTCCACTATGTATTCATACTCACCGCTCCACTTAAGGCGATAGCCCGATGGGATTTTTACTAGTCCTGAAACCTTTTTCTTGGCCTCCTCTACGTAACTTCCCACATCTCTGCCAGAGAAATCTATATAGACGTATGCCGTTAACAGCCCCTCTTCGCTTTTTATCGCGGTGGGGCCTTGTGTGACCTTTATGTCGGCTATCTCGCCCATTGGAACTTGGGCAATTGATGGCATTGACGGGTTTGCACCTTTTGAATTACCCGGCATCAGAGGCACAAGCACCCGTTTTAAGTCGTCTATATTACCCCTTAAATCCCTTAAATATCTTACGTTTACCGGAAATCGCTGTCTGCCCTCCACCGTCGTTGTCAGGTTCATCCCTCCGACTGCCGATTGAATTACCTCCTGAACGTCATCCACTGTCAGGCCGTAGCGGGCGGCCTCGCGGCGTTTGACCTCGAAATCAAGGAAATATCCCGTCATCACGCGCTCGGCGTATGCGCTCCTCGTGCCGGGTATAGTCTTTACAGAGTTTTCTATTTCAAGCCCTATGCGCTCAATCTCCTCCAGTTTCGGGCCTAGTATTTTTATCCCGACGGGTGTTCTTATCCCCGTTGACAACATATCTATGCGCGCCTTTATGGGCATGGTGAATGAGTTGGCAACACCGGGGATCGTCAACGCATCGTTCATCTCGTTCTTTAAGTCCTCTACTGTCAGCCCCTTTCGCCACTGCGCCTCCGGCCTTAGATTGACAATTGTCTCAAACATCTCTATCGGAGCCGGGTCGGTTGCCGTCTCAGCCCTACCCGCCTTGCCAAACACCTGCGTCACTTCGGGGATTGTCTTTAATATCGCATCCTGCATCTGCAATAATTTAGCGGCCTCTGATATTGACGCCCCCGGCACCGTCACCGGCATATAAAACAGCGTCCCTTCATAGAGCGGCGGCATGAACTCAGTCCCAATCTTCTTGTATGGATACACCGTCAGGCACATTATAGCAATTGCCAATATGATGACAATCCACTTAAAACGCAGAGAAAGCCTCGCCACCGGCTCATACAGATAATGCAGCACTTTGCTTACGGGGTTCCTCTCCTCCGGCCTTATCTTACCTCTGATAAACAGCGTCATCAGCACCGGCGTTATCGTCACAGCAAGGAAAGACGAAAACAGCATGGCAAATGTCTTCGTATAGGCAAGCGGCTTAAACAAACGCCCCGCCTGTTCCTGAAGCGTGAACACGGGCAGAAATCCCACCATAATTACTAACAGGGAAAAGAACAGCGATGGGCCTACCTCCTGTGCGGCCTCTATTACCACGTCAACTCTATTGACAGGCCTTCCGTCGTGTTCCCACTGCTCAAGTTTCTTGTGCGCCTGTTCAACCATGATTATTGAGGCATCAACCATTGCCCCAATGGCTATGGCAATACCGCTCAGGCTCATGATATTTGACGTAACGCCCAGATAGTACATACATATAAACGACATTATTATGGCTATCGGCAGTGTTAATATCACAACTAACGCACTGGGCAGGTGAAATAAAAACACCACGCACACCACGCTCACAGCGATGGAGAGTTTGATTATCTCGTCTTTTAGCGTGTCTATTGCCTTGCCAATCAGGTCAGACCTGTCGTATGTGGTTACAATCTTAACCCCTTTGGGAAGGCTTGGCTCTATGTCGTTTTTTATCTTTTCTTTAACCCTGTCAATAACGTCGAGGACATTTTCACCAAATCGCACTACTACGATACCACCGGCCACCTCGCCCCTTCCATCAAGGTCAGCAAGACCGCGCCTTATCTCCGGCCCGAGGGCAACATGTGCGATGTCCTTTATATAGATGGGTGTGCCGCCGCCGTTTGTCCCAACGGGGATGTCTTCAATATCAGCAACTGTCTTGATATAACCCCTGCCCCTTACCATGTACTCAGTGCCGGAGAACTCAAGGACGCGTCCCTCTACGTCACGATTGCTTTTTTTGACCGCCTCGATTACCTTCGTTATGGGTATGCCATATGATACGAGGCGATTGGGGTCTATGTTTATCTGATACTGTTTTACGAAGCCGCCGACGCTTGCCACCTCAGACACGCCGGGGACACTCTCTAACGCAAGCTTAAGTGTGTAATCCTGTAGTGTCCTGGTCTCTGACAGGTCATGCCCGCCGGTCTCATCTACGACGGCGTATTCAAACCCCCAGCCGAGGCCTGTGGCATCAGGGCCTAGGGTTGGGTTGACGTCTGCCGGAATCTTATCTTTCACACCCTGCAGGTACTCAAGCACACGGCTCCTTGCCCAATATATATCTGTCCCTTCGTCAAATATAACGTAGATAAAGGATGTGCCGAAAAACGAAAACCCCCTGACCGTCTTTACCTTAGGGGCGGCAAGCAGAGTTGAGGTTATCGGGTAGGTTATCTGGTCTTCGATTAAATCGGGTGAACGCCCCTCCCACTTGGTATAGATTATTACCTGTGTGTCGCTGAGGTCAGGGATGGCGTCAAGCGGGGTCTTCTTTAACGCCCACACCCCCCACAGAAACAAAAATCCAACAAGGAGGACGACGATAAACTTGTTACGCGCGCTTGCTGCTATGAGTTTCGCTATCATACCGTGTTTATTTCTGCGGTGCCGGGTTGATACCCTTGAGTTTGGCCTCAGAGTCTATGAGAAACGAGGCTGCCGCCACCACCTTTTCCTTGTCTTTTAAGCCCCGTGTAACCTCCACCATATCGCCCGTGGTCAGGCCAACGGTGACTACTCTTGGCTCAAAAAACCCCTCTTCGGCCTCCACATATACGACCTGTGTCTTTCCAGTATCAATTATCGCATCGCGCGGGACAACGAGTTTATTTCCCATATTTACTGTCAGCTCGACGTTTGTAAACATCTGCGGCAGCAGGCGGCCATTTTGATTTGGCACACTAAAACGAACCTTCACCGTCCTTGTGTCAGCCGCGATGCCAGGGTAGATATAGTCAATCTTTGCGGATAATTTCATATCTGGATAGTAACTAAGTGTGATGGCGGCGGTCTGGCCTAATTTAATCATCGGCAGTTCATTTTCATATATGTCGGCAATTACCCAGAGTGTTGACAAATCGGCGACGTCAAAGAGTTTCTCACCAGCGGCAACGCGCTGCCCTGCGACGGCCTTTTTCTCTGTCACATAGCCGCTTACGGGGCTATAGAGCGTGAGGGTTCTGGTGGGTTTGCCGGTGGTTTCGATTGTTTTTATCTCTTTGTCGGTGATGTCCCAGCGCTTGAGGCGAGTTCTTGCGGCCTCGACTATTGACATGGCGTCTTTTGAAAGCGCGGCGTTGAGCTGGCCGCTCATATCGTCGGGGGAGTTAGTAACCTCTGGCGCTTTGGCGTCGTTATACCGCTTTGCCCATTTAATAAGATTTAAATATTCCTGCTGGGTTGCCATAAGCTCCGGGCTATATATCTCTGCTATCGCCTCTCCCTTTTTTACATATCTTCCGGTGTAATCCACATAAAGGCGTTCTATCCAGCCGTCAATTTTGGTGTTGACGGTGGCCTGGCGTTTTTCGTCAAGCGTAACTGTCCCAACGGTTCTGATAGTCTTAATCATGGGTTTCGTTTCTACGGCCACCGTTTTAAGGCCGATTTGCCGCTGCTTTTCAACAGGGATTTCCACGGTCTTGGGCTGCTCAGCAAAGAGTGTGCCCATATTAAACGTGTATAATATTACAATAAATGCCGCTGTATAACATTTTCTCATCATCATTCACCATCTTTAGCGCTTGGGGCGGTCAGCGCCTCAAGACGCGCCGCGGCCTTTTCTCTTGCGGCATATTGGCTCCAGTACTGAAGTTCATAGTCAAGGAGGGATTTTAATCTGGTCACCACGGTAAGGGCATCCACCTTGCCGTTTATATAACCTGAAACGGCAAGCTCATAGTCCTGCCATGTACGCGGTATCAGCGCGTCCTTGTATAGGCCCATCAGTTTTTCGGACGCCTGAATCATCGTATAGTTTTCACGAACCGCGGCGGCGCGCATCGCCTTTGCGTTATCAAGTTCATGCGCGGCCTCAGAGGCCATAGAGGCGGCCTCACTGACGGCCATGTTTTGTTTCTTACCATAGAATATGGGGATTGGGAATGAGGCCGTCAGGCTCCACATGTCCTTAAAATCCCCGCTCCTTTTATAATACCCCGCACTGAGGGATACGTCTGGATACGCATCCTTCCTGGCCGAGGCAGTCTTAATTCTCGCCTCTGCAAGCAACTCCTCTTTTGCCCTTATGGCGGGGGAGGCGTCATATGCCCGCCTGATAGTTCCTTCAAGCGTCATAGTGAATGGGGTCTTTGGGCGGACAGTTGGTCTGCCAAGCGGGGAGTTCACATCGCGCCCAAGGGTCGTGTTCAGCTCGCCCGACATGGATTCAATCTTTTGCCTTTCCATCTCTTCTTTTTCCATGAGCATATATTTTTCCTGCTGAGCCATAAGGGCGTCCCCCTGCTGGCCCATGCCGGAGGAGTAACGGGCAAGGGCGGCGTCGGTAAACGCCTCAAACAGGGCAGCGCGCTCTTCAATTATCTCAATCGTCTTATACGAAAGGAGGAGGTCGAAGTACAGCTCTTTCACACGGGCGACGGTCTTCAGGGCAACATCTTCGCGCACGGCCTTCAGGGAATCGGTCTCTTTGGCGGCGGCCTGCTCTCTGAGGGCGAGTTTGCCGGGGAAGAGGAATGTCTGCGTTACGCCAACCATCCACTGCGCCCCTGATTCCTCGCCAAACGTATAGCGCTGAAAACCCTCGTTCTGGTAGCCGATAGACAACATGGGGTCGGGCGGAGCCGCGGCCTGTGGGATTCTAAACCCCGACGTTTCAACCTTTGAGTCAGCGGCGATGATTTCGTGATTTCCGGTAAGCGCCTCCGCAATTAGTTTATCGAGGTCTAGGTCCTCAGCGGCGGCGCGTTTCAGCCCGAAGACCCCGCTGAGAATCAACCCGATAAGCAGTATAGACGCGGCTTTATTTCGCATCAATAGTGAATTTTGCCGACACGGTCTTTTTCTCATGTGTAATCTTAACGTCAATATTCCATGAGCCGGCCATTGACAGGTTTAATATCGCATTATACACCTCGCCGGTCTGCTTGATGTCAGCCGAGTAGTTCATAGCGGGCATCCCCGGCATCGCGGGCATGGAGTAGTCCAGCTTAATCTTAGCGTCGGTAACGAGTCTACCCATAGAGTCGGTTATTTCGATTGCAGCGGCATTGTCGCCAACAATGGGGCTTGACTTGTCAAATTTAATCTGAACGGTATATTCCCCCGCCTTCTTCACCATCTTCAGTTCCTTGGCGTAAACCGCCGTAACCGTTAACGCCATCACAACTACTAATAACAGAAATACCCTTTTTCTCATTGTCTTGCCTCCTGAAAATAATTTAGTACGCTAACACTGCACATAAACAGAATACCCTATCCTATTAATTATTTCAATCTTTATTATTAGTCAATTACCCTTGTAATCAACCCATTAATGAAGGCACTTTGACCTGCACCAATGGGTTGACAGCATACTTAATAAAACGCTTAAGATATTACCAACTCATATTGCCCATGCCGTTACCACCCATGCCATTGCCATTCATTCCATTGCCACCCATACTGTTGTTGTCCATGCCATTGCCACTGTTGCCCATACCGCTGCCGTTCATACCGTTTCCATTCATGCCGCGGCCTATAATGCTACTACCCATACCGCCGCCCATAAAGGCGTAACCATCAACCACCACCAGTAGCACTAATATTGATACTACAAGTAAAACTCCCATCTTCTTCATTGACTTACCTCCTGATTTTGTTTTGTTATGACTATCTACCTTCATTATACCGTTAAATTGTGAAGGAATTATGAAGTTTCAAGCAAATTTCAGAATTAACTACCGCGGTGTCCTGAGGCGGCGGGGAACTTTACCGTAAAAACGCTTCCCCTACCCCTTTCGCTTTTGACCGTTATCGTGCCGTTGAGCGCGGCGGTTAACTCGTTTACGATGGAAAGCCCTATTCCCATACCCGACGCGGCTCCTCGTTTGTATAATCTGCCAAATATCAACTGCTGCTCCTCTGCCGCGATGCCGCAGCCGGTGTCTTTTACTGACACGCTGAATCCCCCGTTGTCCTGCGCGCCAGATACGATGACCCCGCCGGATGTCGTGAACTTAACCGCGTTTGATATGAGATTTATTAGTATAGTGGAAAGTTTCTCCCTGTCGGTTGCCACATCCAGCGCGTCTGATACTTCGATGGTGATAAATAAACCCTTTTGGGTGGCGGGCGCGATAAATTGCTCAGTCAGCGAAGTGATAAACTCACGCATATCTACGACCTCATAGTTGCATTTCTTAAGCGTGTCCTCTTCGGCCTTTACGAGGTCTTCTATACCTTTTACAAGCCCTGTGAGCCTGTCAATGCCCTGATTGACATTAAGGAGCGCCTCTGCGGGGCTGCTGACAACTCCATCTATGACGGCCTCGACGTTTGCCTTCATTATAGTCAGCGGGGTTCTGAGTTCGTGGGTAATATTGGCCATCATGTGCTTTCTTAATAAATCTTCGCGTTCTAAGGCGGCGGCCATTTGATTAAACGATGAGGCAAGCGCGCCGACCTCGTCGTTTGAGCCTATTTCGCACCGGGCATTTAAATCGCCCCGGGCAATCTTATCTGAGGCATCTTTGAGGCGTCTAATTGGATTTATCAGAAGCCGCGTAAATAAGAAGGCCAGCAGCACCGCACCGCCACCGGCAACGCCAAGCGATACGACCGTAAAATACATGCCGTGCCTTTTAAACAACTCCTCCTTTATGGCGACATACCCCTGGGCAGGGCGTATCTTTACCGTGCCGAAATTGACACCGCCTGCGGTAAGCGGATATAACAGGTACTGCCCTGTGGCCTTGTTATGCTCCAGCATATCCATCATTCGGTGTTTCATCGCATGTGGAAGCATCTCATAGACCTTCGATGAGTCCATGACGACACCTCCGGCCGCGTCAAGCACCTCGATGTCAAACCCCAGCATAGTTGCCCAGTGTACCGCCTCAAACATGACACTATCGTCCCATGTGCCGCCATTATAGCTTTCCTCAAGGGATGCCACGACCCAGTAGATATTTTGTCTTTGCATCGTCCCGACATAGTCTGTGAAATCAGCAAACATAAGCCACTTAAAGATATAGCCGGAGATGAGCGCCGTAATAATTACAGCGGCAAAGGCAAGAAAAATCTTATTTCTCACTCTTTTCCCTCATCTGGCTCGCCGGTAAAGACATAACCCACGCCGTACACCGTCCTGATGAGTTCGGGGCTGCCAGAGTCTTCTTCGACCTCACGGTGTTGCATCTTACGGCGCAGGTTTTTAATGTGGGCGTCAACTGTCCTGTCACTGCCGTTGAAATCATAACCCTGCACAATGGAAATCAACTGTTCTCGGCTTAACGGCCTTTGGGCGTTATTGACGAAGGCCATGAGGAGTTTCAATTCCGTAGGCGTAAGCACAAGCGGTCTTTGTTCCAAAACTGCCTCGTGTTTTTGGGTATCTATCAGCAGTCGTCCCTCGTTAAAACTTAATATATGTGATGTGTTATTGAGTGACTTGCGAAGCCGCGCCTTGACGCGGGCGACGAGTTCCTTAGGGCTGAATGGTTTAACGATATAGTCATCGGCACCGGCGGTAAAACCGGCGAGTTTATCATGTTCCCGATTTTTTGCGGTCAGCATGATAACGGGCACATCGGAGCCGCCTCTGATAATCCTGCAAATATCCTCGCCATCCATATCAGGAAGCATGAGGTCAAGAATGACAAGGTCGGGGCAGTCCAACAATTTTCTCAATCCCTCGTCTCCGGTCTGAGCCGCATCTACGGTAAATCCTTCTTTCTCTAAATATGCGATAATGACATCGGATATCTTCTTCTCGTCCTCAATTATCAAAATCCTTGCAGTGTTCACCGCGATAATGCCCTCGTTTAAGCCTGCACAGCCTCTGCGTTTTTTAGATTCAGCCTCCCAATGGAGCCGCGCTGATATTCTATCATTAGCGGCGGGGGAATAACTACATTAGGGCGATGTGGGTTCGGTGCTTGCCGCCCCTTCGATTTCCTTCATTATCGCATCGACGATAAGACGTTCCTCCGGCTTAAGCCGTTCAATCACATTCTCGTCCTTAGTCTCGTGAAATTTTATGATAATATCGAATGGTCGTAACAATTCATACTATACATGATGTTGTCCATTGCCCGGCCCTTACCGTCCATGCTGATTTGTATCTTATGGCTTTTAAGCACGTCAGTGAAAGCCCCTCCAGTATACTGGCAACCTTGATCCGTATTGAACATGTCCGGGCATTCATACCTCCGAAGCGCACGTTCAAGAGCACTTACACAGAAACTATCATCCATTGTCACCGATACTTCCCATGAAAGTACGTACCGGCTGTGCCAGTCCATCACCGCAGTCAAATAGACGAATCCATGCGTCAGGCGAATATACGTGATATCGCTGCACCAGACATGATTCGGACGCTTGATTTCAAGACCCCTAAGCAGATAGGGATAAACCGTGTGTCCCTTTGCAGGTATGCTTGTCCGCCTTCGTGGCGCAATCGATACAAGTCCCATCAGACGCATCAATCTCTGTACATGCTTCCTGTTTACCTTATACCCCAGCCGCGACAGATAGTACGCCATTGTTCGGCTCCCAAAGAAGGGATGCCGCGTGTATTCCTCGTCCATCAGGCGCATCAATACAAGGTTTTCCTCGCTCTCCGTTGCTGCCGTCCGGTAGTAACTAGACCGGGTCAGACCAATCAGTTCACACTGCCGCCGGATGCTCAACTCACTATTGTCAGGCTCAACCATGGCACGCTTTTGCGTCACCGTCCCACCGGTAATAATGTCTTTTTTTTAAGCCAATCCACTTCCACCTGGAGCTTACCTATTTGTTGGTACAATCGATCGCGCTCGCTCTCCTGATCTACCGCTATACGCTCCTGACCACGCTTAAAGACTTCGCTCGCGCCATCCAACAACTGCTTCTTCCACTCATTCACCTGGCTTACATGAATTCCAAACTCCTGCGCTATCTCATTCGCTGTCCGCTGACCCTTCAGTGCTTCTATCGCGACTTTCGCTTTGTACTCCTTGCTAAACTGCCGTCTGCTTTTCATTCTAATCCCTCCTCTGTGATCAACCTGTATATCTTAACCGATTGTCCCATTATTGGGATCCACTATACCTCCCCGTTCTTGCCGTCTCTCTAAGAATGTGTTTAGCGATTTTTTCTTCGTCCCTGTCATAGTATTCGGAGAGCCTGTCATAGTAGTGCTGAAAGTAAGTCTTGCTTGCCGGGCCAAGTACATTGTTATGATATGCCTCTTCTATGATTTCATCAGTCAGGGTAGATTCACCAGATTCATTCATTGCATTAAGACTTTCTTTTATGAGAATTTGAAGGAAATACGGCACCGGGGAACCGATTGTGGTCAGTATTTTTTCAACGATACCTGACGGTATAGTTGAGAAGTTGCCCTCTTTTTTTAACAGCGCCTCAACATATTCCCTGCCAATCTTATCACTGAAGGGTTTCAGAACAATTATCGAGAGGTCATTAATCATGTGGACTTTAGCGCCAACCTTTTTCAATGCGTGTTCAATGCCGATTGAGCCGCCGATGAGCCATCGAATGTTTGATAATTTATCAGATTGCCGAATTTCCCGAAACCAGTTTAGGAAATCACACGCCTCATTTTCAGAATGGTGTTTGGATATGTTAAGAATGAACTCCAGAAGTTCGTCGGTTAGAAAAAGGAGTTTCCCATCGTATGCAGAGAGAACATTAACAAATTTATTTGCCATATCCTGCCAGTCCGAAGATTTGCTTTCTCTCAAATCAATACCTAACATGGAGATCTTCAGTTTTTCAAGCCTACCAAGAAATTCTTTTGTAATCTTTTTGGCCTTTTTTATAAATGACACAAATTTTCCATCGTCGCATATCTCTTCATAAAGAGCGGCGACGAAATCATGGGGGCTTTTCATACTTTGCACATTGAACATAAAACAAACAAAATCATCTTGAGGATTTTCTTTCATCTTATTCATGATGCTCGTCTTGCCGAATCTGCGACATGCTGTCAGTAGTACATTATCATTTTCTAAGGTTTTCCAAATCTTTTCTACCTCAAAATCCCTGTCCCACATATTGCGCCCTCTGGGGAGATTAGCGATTACGAAAGACGGCCCTTCATCGTTGTTAGCGTGGTCAACCATAACTTGACACCTCCGGTAAAAATTGCCGCCCTGTATTTGGCGGCTGAGTTGTACTACATTCTTGTTGTACGACAATGTTGTTGTACAACAAGAATGTAGTACAACATGCAAATACCGTTGTCAAGTGTTTTTTCAGCCCATCAAAAAAAATATCTACTTAGGTAAAATCTTACGCCTGCGGGGTTATCGCCTCTTCTATGATTTCTATCAGATGGTAGATGGGCTTGTCCTGAATAACCTTGCTCAACTGGAATATGCAGTTGGGGCATGTGGTTATGACTGCCTCGGCGTTCGTTTTGTCCAGCTCTTTTACCGTTTCGCCGAGTATCTGGTTTGACATGTCGCTAAAGAACACGCTGAATGCACCGCCAAAACCACAGCATGACTGCTTGTTCGGCTCAAGCAACTCTATATCAAATGGTGCGGCGGCATCCTGCTGTTGCCGACGCAGCGTGTTTATCAGTTCTCTTGTTTGGCCGCCGTTTTTTAGTTCGTTGCGCTGATGGCATGGTTCATGGAATACAGCCCTTAGATTAACCGTCTTGCGCCTCGGGCCGCCGCTGCTGTCAATCGAGTTCATATCTATCTTGCCGCGCAGGAAATCTGATATGTCATACACATTTTCAAGCCCGGTACCTATTAACGCGGGATAGTGCTTTTTCAGCGATACCACACACGTAGGGCAGAGGGATATAATGGCGTCAACCTTTAGCTTGCTGAAAGTCTCGTAGTTCCTCTCGGCGTAAGTAACGGCCGTTGCCTCCATGCCTAATGACCGAAACGGCACGCCGCAGCAGACCTCCGCCGTCGGAAACACAACCTCATAGCGCAACGCGTTAAAAACCCTCGCAGCCGAGAACATCAGCTCAGGATAGACATGCTTTATCGTACAACCCGTAAATATCGCCACACGCCCTATCTTGTTTTTGGCCATGAATATGCCCGTCTTTTTGAACTGATTCTCTGTGAATTGGACATTCGCCGGCATTAGTTTTCTTTTGGCAAGCCTGCTATTAATCAATTTCTGAAACGGTTTAATCATATTTATGGTCAGGTCAGTGTTCTTAAAGGCTATTTTACTCAAAAAACCAGTAATTGCCATCGTCGTGTCATGGTCTCTTATTATGGTTCTGGCGTGGTAGAAAACCTCCATCAGATCTATATTCAGCGGGCAGTGGTTTGCACATGAACCGCAGAGCAGACAGCTCCTGAGCCGCGCGTTGAATTTCTTTGTCGGCTTGACCTTGCCCTCCACAAGGGCGTGTAAGAGTTTAACACGACCACGGGCGGTCTCCGTCTCCTCCTTGCGCGCCGCAAATGTGGGGCAGTGTGTCTTGCAGCCGCCGCATTTTACGCAGAGGCGAATAAGGTTAATGAAATCCTTTTCTTTCATACCCGTTACGTGGTGGGCACTCCGGCAGCGCTTAAAAGCGCCCTGTTAAGGCTCCCCACCCGATAGCCCTCCATATCCAGGGTTACGTATAGAAAGCCGATTTCCCTAAGCCTTCGTATAATGGCCTCTTTTATCTCCGGCCTGACCGCCTTTTCTATGTCCGCGTCTAAGAACTCAATACGCGCCATTTCGCCATGTTTTCTCACCCGCATTGCCATAAAACCAAGTTCTTTTAGGGCCGTCTCCGCCTGTTCAACCATTTGCAGGGCACTCACGGTTATCTGCTCCCCGTATGGGATTCTTGAGCTGAGGCATGGGGATGATGCCCTGTCCCATGTCTTTAGTCCTTTTTGTCTGGATAATTCGCGAATCTCATCTTTCGTTAACCCAACTTCGGCAAGCGGACTTTTCACGCCGTAGAGGGCCTTTGCCCTCAGACCGGGACGATAGTCGCCGAGGTCATCAACATTGCTTCCATCTATTACGTGGGGCAGGCTTTTGGCTTCAGCGATGGCCTTCAATTTCTTAAACAGTTCGCTCTTGCAGTAAAAACACCGGTCAGGGGGATTGTCAGAGTAGCGCTCGTCTTCAAGCTCGCCGGTGCGGATTACTTCATGGGCGACAGAAATGGATTTTGCCATATCAAGGGCGGTATCTAAATCGGACGAGGGTGTGGAAGGCGATACGCCCGTCACCGCCAGGACGGCAACACCACAGTCCCTCACCGCCATCAGCAAAAATGTGCTATCTACGCCGCCGGAGTACGCAACCACCACGCCCTCTAAACCCCTTAAATACGACAGCAGCGCCTCGTACTTGCCATCAAGCGTCTGCATCTTGCTAAATAACCGTTATTTCGACCTTCTCGCGATGAAATCTTGAGTCGGCCTTCACTATAATGACAATATCATAGGTCACCTCAAACTCCTCAAGGCCGGCACGCTGTTCATCCGACAGATAGTCGGCAACTATGGGGTTGGCCGAGATGATTACCTTAGCTCCCTTGTGAATAGGAATCTTTTTCAATCTCCTGAATATCTCATAGCTTATCGTCTTTGGAGACTTAACAAACCCCTTGCCGTCGCACATCGGGCAGCTTTCACACAGCGTCCTGCCGAGGCTTTCCCGTATACGCTTCCTCGTCATCTGGATAAGGCCAATCTCTGAGACATTGAATATGGTGTTTTTTGCCCGGTCCTTTCTCATCGTCTCAACAAAGGCCGCATAGAGCTTGTCTCTGTTTTCAGGGAGTTCCATGTCTATGAAATCTATTATGATTATGCCGCCGAGGTTGCGAAGCCTTATCTGGTAGGCAATCTCTTTGACTGCCTCAAGGTTTGTCTTTAAAATCGTGTCTTCGAGGTCTTTTTTCCCGACATACTTGCCCGTGTTTACGTCTATGACGGTCATCGCCTCTGTCTGGTCTATTACTATGTAGCCGCCTGATTTAAGCCATACCTTTCTGTCCAGCCCCTTGTATATGTCTATTTCTATGCCGAATGCCTCGAATATCGGTTCACGCCTGTCATATAACTCTATTTTTTTCAGCAATTTCGGGAAGAAATTATTTACGAAGTCCAGGATGTTCTCGTACTCATCCCTGTTGTCTATGACAAGGCGCTCAACGTCATCGTTAAGCAAATCACGTACGCTGCGGAAAGTCAGATCAAGGTCGCTATAAAGCAGCGACGGCGCGGAGACCTTTTCCTTTTTCTTTTGAATATTGTCCCAGATGAGAAGCAGAAACT
>JADFYL010000048.1 GCA_015233045.1 Nitrospirota bacterium
CTCTCAAAAACCCTTTTTATCGATAGGTGCAAATTCCTATATCGGAGCTTGGGTGATATAAAAAAACAACTAAACCTTTTTCGGTATCCGTGTGTCTAAGGCTATTGAGTATCTGGGAATTAGTCAGAATATATTAATTAAGGAGGGTAAAGTATGGTTGTAGGAAAGGGCAGTCCGGTGGCGCGGCCAGTGGTGTTTTCGACATTGGGAAAGAGCTTGTTGTATGGGTTATTCTTGTTGTGTGCAGTGCTGATAAGTATACCAGCGTATGCCAATGACGCCACTGACGCGTCAAACATGATAAACCTTCTCTACTCAGAATACGGCGGTGTGACCGGTATGCCATCTGGAGGCTTGCAATCAGGATACAGTACAGACGGCAATCCCTACTATGCCCAGTGGTTTTCAAGTGGACTGGCGCTGCTTGCATGGTCAGACGGTTATATGTATTTTCTCAATGGCAGCACTGCTGTCCCTTTGGGGGTTATCTGGAAGACCAGCTTAGTGTTGGCTACCGCGATGATTCAGGCGGTGTACGCTGCTAACCCCACATTTTATGGCACCCCCGCAGGGAACATACAGATGGGCACTGACGCGGGCGGCTCATACTATGTCTTGGCCTTTGTAAATGGCACGGGGATTTATGCCGCCTCAAGCGGCACGATGTACTATTATTACAGCATGTGGCTGCCGTTGGGTATCAACTGGAAATAGTGTTGTTCAAATTATAAGTGTTTTATTCACCGGGACCCATCATCGGGTGCTTGCATGTGCGTTCGCTGATGGGTTTGTCCCGCGCCAATCAGACTATACCATTTTTCTTCTTTAATTCTCCAGCCTGTATATGTTAACATGAACATGGTGGTAATAACCCAAAGGGATTTGGATGTTACCGAAAATAGTATAGGGAGGCGTTGAGATATGGAGGCATTTGCCGTAACCGATAATGTATTGCAGTTGGTGACATTCACGCTGGGGACGGAGGAGTATGCCATTGACATACTAAGAGTGCAGGAGATAAACCGGATGACCGATATAACGATCGTGCCGAATGCGCCGCCGTTTGTGGAGGGTGTGGTAAATCTAAGGGGAAAGGTAATTCCGGTGGTGAGCCTGAGGAGGAAATTCGAGATAGAGGACAGGGCCAGCGACGAAAGCTCAAGGGTGATGATAGTTGACTTACAGGGGGTAACAATTGGCCTGATAGTGGACGCGGTCTCTGAGGTGCTACGCGTGCCGTCAGACATAGTGGAATCCACGCCGCCCATGTCATCAAACATAGACACTGAGTTCATCTACGGCATAGCCAAACTCAACGACAGGCTGATAATCCTGCTGGACATAGACAAAATGCTGGACAGGACATCGGTCGGCTCGCTGTTTTAGGGGTATGATGAAACGCTCGCCAAAAGATATAAGGGAAGCAGCCAAACAACTTGATTTCAAAATACCCTTGGAAGAAGGCAACCCCTGTTATGTTGATACCGAAAAAGGCAGAGGGGGGGTGTTTTATAATCAGTTATATAAGAAGATGGGCTTCGATATTTCAACCTTTCCCAATGTTTCGCTCCCTGAACGAGGGCATACTTTATTTTGCGGACATGTAGGGTGTGGAAAGAGTACCGTGTTGAGAAGACTAAAAATAGAACTCAATAAACGAGGATTGTTTTA
This sequence comes from Nitrospirota bacterium, assembly GCA_015233045.1. Classification (GTDB taxonomy): domain Bacteria; phylum Nitrospirota; class Thermodesulfovibrionia; order Thermodesulfovibrionales; family Magnetobacteriaceae; genus Magnetominusculus. The sequence goes on from JADFYL010000048.1 coordinate 1,672, forward strand.
TGTAGTGTTTATTGATGTACTTGAAGTGTTGGATATAAATAATCTCCAGTATCCAGATTTACTGATGGCCCTCGCCAATAATTTGTTACAGCAATTGAAGGATGATGAAATTGAAGTAGATTCGGGTAGTATGAAGAAACTACAATCGTGGTTTAAGGAAAAAATTATAACGAATGAAAAGGTAAAGAGTTTCGCGATGGAAATGAAGACGGTGCTCAACGCTGTGGCTGGCATTTCATCACTAACGAAGATATTTGGGAAAATAGTGAATTCATTCAAAATAGGCACGACAGATAAAGAAGAATTAAGGCAGGTGATTGTAAACCACTTTAGTGAATTTGCCGATGCCTTTCACGAATTGATAGCGGCTGTGGAAAGTGAAGTCGGCAAGAAAAACTTGGGGCTGAAGATACTGTTTATTGTTGACGGTACAGATAAAATGTCAAAAGATGACAGCAGGAGGTTTTTTATAGAAGACTCCAACCAGTTAAAAAGTGTAAAAGCTAATTTCTTGTATGGTGCCCCTATTCATCTTTTCTATTCTGATGTTCAAGTACGGCAGAGTTTTGACCATTTCATGTTGCCCATGATAAAGATTGCCGATAGAGACGAGGCGAAAAACAGAGACGGCTATGAGATAATGAGGAAGATTGTTTTGCTGAGAGCAGATATAAGTCTTTTTGACAATCCCGGGACATTTGAAATCCCCGGTACTATTGATAAGATAATCGAATATTCTGGTGGTTCACCCAGAGAGTTAATACGTATATTGAAAAATGCCTATTCATATGCGACAGATAAATTCACAGAGGAGGCCGTAATGAAGGGTATCAATAGCATTGCGATGGATTATGAGAGGATGCTTTTACCTAAAGGGCCAAGATATTATGAATTGCTGCACAATATAGACAATGGAAGAGGTGTTGGAGAGCATTCCGATATAATTGAAGATCTCCTTTTTAATCTGGCAATGTTTGAATACAATGACAACGTTGGTTTATTTTGGAGAGCAAACCCTGTGGTAAGGCTTTTGGAGAATTATCGGACTGCTTTGGGTTCCGACAAGGATAAATAAGAGTATGGAGCAAATGGCTGACACGCATGAGCTAACGTCTGACCACAAGGAGGAGTTGCGCCGTATTGGGAGGTTATTAGAGATTGCTGATGGTTTCCAACTTTTCATAGCCGAGTTTAACGACCCGCTGTTCAGGAAAAAAATAATCGAAGAAATCAGCGCCTTTGGTGTAAAGGCTACGGTTCTTGAGGTAGACCGCAGGAAATTTCCGAAATTTAATGACTTCGAGAAAAAGATTGCACAGTTGAGTAAAGAATATAAAATTATACACGTCATTGACCTTGATACGTGGCTGAAGATGGATGAAGGCGATAGAATGGTGCTTGGGTTTAACTATCACAGAGAGGGCATAGCCCGTACCTGCAATGCGTCGCTTTTTTTGTGGATGACGGAGCTTGGCATATATTCGTTCATGACGACTATCCCCGATATGTGGTCATGGAGGTCTGCCGTATTGTCGTTTTTAATAGAAAAAGAAAAGACTATAGGCAGCCCTCTCGCCGATAAAGGATATGACTACATAAAAGCAATGCCGCTTCAGCGAAGACTTGCCCGCATTAAAGAGATTGAGGAATATCTAAAAGCACCGCCGCCTGATTTAGAAAGAAGGCTTCTGGCAGAGTTACACAAAGAGCTTGGGAAATTATACATACATCTTGGCACTAGAGATGGGCTTCAAAAAGGGATGGGTTATTTCGAAAGAGCCCTTAAAATTGATATTGATTTGTATGGGGAAAGACATCAGTCCGTCGTAGAAGATTATAATAATATAGGTTCCGCATGGGACAGCTTAGGTGAATCGGAGAAGGCACTGGAGTATTTTGAAAAGGCTCTGAAAATTTATATTGATGTAAAAGGAGAGAATTATCTAACTGTCGCGACGCTATATAACAATATGGGATTAACATGGGATAAATTAGGTGACTCAAAGAAGGCACTGGAGTTTTACGAGAAGGCATTGAAAATTGACCTAATTCTATTTGGAGAGAGCCATCCCAATGTTGCAATTAGATATAACAATATTGGATTAGCTTGGATTAATTTGGGTGAATATAGTAAGGCACTGGTATATTGTGAGAAGGCATTGAAAATTGACCTGACTCTATATGGAGAGAGCCATCCCAATATTGCGATTAGATATAACAATATTGGATTAGCGTGGGAAAAGATAGGTGAATCGAAGAAGGCTCAGGATTATTATGAGAGGGCATTGGAAATTGATTTAAAAGTATATGGAGAAAATCATCCAAATATCGCGAATAGATATAATAATATTGGTTCGACATGGTATCGTTTAGGTGAGTTGAGAAAGGCGTTGGAATATTATGAGAAGGCATTGGAAATTGATTTAAAAGTATATGGAGATAAACATCCAGGTATTGCGTATGATTATAACAATATAGGTATGGCATGGAAGCGGTTAGGGGCTTCAAAACAGGCGCTAAAATATTTAGAGAAGGCGCTGAAAATAAGCCGTGGATTTTATAAAGATAATCATCTTCATGTAATGAAAATTCGGAATAATATTAATTTATTACAGAAACCCAACCCTCAATGACCGATTGCCTCATTGATATTTACAACGCCGCGGTCGGGGCGTGTTCGGCTTATAATTGTGTCTTGAATCATATTGATCATGTCAGACGTGTTTATTCTGATGGGGGATTTAGGCGGCTGTATGTTGTGGGGTTTGGTAAGGGGGCGTATGGGATGGCGCTTGCGGCCTCTGATCGTCTTGATGATATTATTACCGGCGGCGTTGCCGTTACGAAATATGGCCATAGCGAAGCCTGCACTGTAGGGAAGATAAAAATTGTTGAGGCAGGGCATCCCGTCCCTGATGAAAACGGCGTCAGGGGTACCGCTGAAATCATCGAACTCGTCAAGGACGCCGCGGCAGATACGCTTATCCTGTGCCTGATATCGGGCGGGGGTTCGGCGCTGTTTGTCAGTCCCGCCGTCGGGGTCAGCCTCGCTGAGAAACAGGCGATTACAGAGGCGCTGCTTAAATCAGGCTGCGATATTAATGAATTAAATGCCGTCAGAAAACAGCTCTCAAAGGTAAAAGGCGGCGGGTTTGCCGCCCTCGCCTATCCGGCGAAAATATTGTCGCTTATCATATCAGACGTGCCCGGCAATCGTCTTGATGTAATCGCCTCCGGCCCGACGACAGCCAATACAACGGGTGCGAGCGAGGCCATTGAGGTACTAAATAAATACGGCCTGATGAGTAAATTACCCCCAAACGTCATCGAAGCCATTAACAAGGGCGCTGCGCGGAGGCCGGTTAATCCTGGAAATGAAAATATCATAATCGCCGACAACCGTCAGGCCCTCAACGCGGCATTGGCACGGGCGCGGGAGCTCGGCCTTGACGCCGCGATTATCACAGACAACCTCGCGGGCGACGTTAAGGCGGCGGCAAAATGGTTGTCGAAGGAGGCCGCACCGAATAAAAAATTATTAATCAGCGGCGGTGAGACGACAGTCGCGGTAACGGGTACGGGCAGGGGCGGCAGGAACATGGAACTCGCCCTCAGATTCGCGGTTGAGAGCGAGGGGCAGCCGGGGTTAACCCTGTTGAGCGCGGGTACGGACGGCACAGACGGCCCGACTGACGCCGCAGGTGCGATAGTTGATGGCGCAACGACCACTCGAGGCCGGGCAGCGGGGCTGGACGCGCGGGAGTATCTGGCAAACAACGATTCATACACATATTTTGAACGAGCCGGTGGACTGTTTAAGCCCGGCCCAACGGGTACGAACGTGATGGACATCCAATTGCTGTTATGTGATGGGGCTATTTGAGCAATTTTGGCGTCCCCTTCCTCCGCCGCGGGCAGCCTCGTTTGCGGTATAAAAATAAAATTTATAAAACACTAAAGAATAAATTGTAAATATTCAGGGTAAAATTGTAAAATTCCCATAGTGCTGCATAACGAAGGTAATACGCATGATTTGTTATAGATGCAAGAATAACATACCGAAAGACGCAGCAAAATGCCCCGTATGCGGCGTGAAGGCTATGCCCTTTGTCGGGGCCAAGGCGTGCCCGAATTGTGGTACGGTCAATCCGGTCAGCGCGCGGTATTGTATAAATGACGGCTATTCGTTTGATTTGATGGACAGAGAGGACATCTCTGGCGAATATGATGACGAACAAGAGGAGGAAACAGAAACGGCTACGAAAAAAAAGAAGCACGGTGTGTTGAGGTTTTTTATGTGGATATTCATAGCCATTGTTTGTCTTGTAGGGTCTGCCGTTGTGGGATACCACATATTCAAGCCTCAGAACTACCTGCTTGAGAAACAGGCTGCCGATGCCCTCGCAAACGCGGGGCTAAAAGAGGTGTCAGTCAGGGTTGATCTCAGCAAAACGGCTAAGTTAACCGGCACAGCGAAGGATATGCACGAAAAGACATTTGCCGAGCTTATTGTCAAAAAAATCCCGAAAATAATCAAGGTAGAAAATAACATAGTCGTCTCTCAGGTCGTTCCAAAACCTGAAGAGCTTGAAAAGACAATAAACAATTCATTGAATAGCCAGGGGTTTCCTGGCGTTGTGGTAAGTGTTAACACCGCCCTTGCGGCCTCCATAATAGGAACGGTACCCAGTGAGTATGACAGAAACAAGGTGCTGTCCATCGTGAAGGCAAACAAGGACGTGAAAGACATCAGGGATAACCTTCACGTGGATGCCTCTACTGCCCAACCCCCTGCCGCGCTTAAGGCCCTATCAGCAATGGCACATCCAACTACACCACCGCCTTCACCCGAAGCCACTGCCGCCGCTCCCACGTCTTCCCCCACCACGGCGTCTCAGCCTTCGGCTCAACCGCCGTTAACTCCAAACCCAACTCCTAACCCGACGGCGGAGTCAATACAGAGACCGCAGCCGTCGGCGGTTGTATCGCCCACGTCTGACCCGCATACGCTTGAAGCGACTATCAACAAGACCCTCAAGAGCGTCGGCCTTACAAAAGTCACTGCCGAGGTCAACGAAGGCCTCGAAGTCACGCTAAAGGGAACAGTATCAAGCACGAAAGATAAAGGCAAGGCATTCGATACAGCAAAACATACAAAGGGCGTTAGTAAAATAAGGGACAAGGTCTTTGTTGTCGAACCGTAAAAAGGAGGACTCAGTGATGTGGAGCAGACTATTGATTATAGTAGCGTCAATGATGGTTTTACTAGCCGGATGTGCGAAGACAAGAAGTGTTGTCCAGCCTACACAGGATGAGCAGGTAGAGCAGGCCGACACCGAGACCATAAAAGTAGAATCCTACACATTGAAGCCTCAAGCCGCCTTTCCTGGGTCAACCATAGAAATATCGGTAGAGTATTTGCTGCGTCTGCCTAAAAATAAAAGTTTGGTGGAAGTCACAGAGGTCAGAACTTTAATAATGGGCACGGATCGAATGGAGTTGTCACGCAAAAAGATCATTCGTGCGGAAGGTTCCCACAAATCCATGATTAAATTCACCCTTCCAATGGATATAGAAAAAGGCGACTACACCATTCAGACCATACTTTCCACACCAGCGCAAACAAAAACGATAGAGGATACGCTGACTATTAAAAAGAAGGGTAAAGGATAAATGATGTAAATGAATCATTAAAAGGACAAGCGTATAGATTGAAAGAGGATGCCCGTGCTGTCAAAAAATTTTCATTGACCTGTTCGGAATTCCAAATTTCACAGAATACGGGATAACTATCTTAAAAAACGAAACTGTAACTATATAGCACCGGGTACCGATGCAAAGCAGGAGGTATCTTCAAACATGAGGGCATATGAAAAAACTCACTCATGGATAAGTTTCAAGCCAGTAAATTTTGAGAGATTCGATTATAGGTTATGGATGTCTTTAGGGGAGGCAGCATCAAAGTGTGAGCACCTTGCAACAGTTCCCCTGCAACCAAAAACTGCCAAAAAACTTCATTCATTATACCTTGCCAAAGGTATCAGGGCAACGGCTGCGATAGAAGGAAATACTTTATCTGAAGAGCAGGTAAGCGACAGGTTGGATGGAAAGGACAATCTGCCCCAGTCTCAGCAATACCTCGGTCAGGAAATAGACAACATCAGCAAAAGTTGTAATATTATCACGAATAGGTTATTGAAGGGTGGTACTGTTGAAATCACGACAGAGGAAATCAAAGAGTACAACCGGATTATTTTTGAAAAATTACCGCATAGCGACGAGTTTGTTCCCGGGGAGATTCGTCGTTACTCTGTAGGCGTGGCGTCTTATAGAGGCGCGCCGACGGAGGACTGCGAGTTTCTTCTTGATAAAATGTGCGATTGGATCAATAAGCTATCTCTTTCCGGCAATACAAATGTCATGGCAATCGGCATATTGAAAGCAATTATTGCACATATCTATATAGCGTGGATTCACCCTTTTGGCGATGGTAATGGAAGGACGGCGCGTTTAATTGAATTAAAAATACTAATGGCTTCAAATATCCCGACTCCAGCCGCCCATCTTCTAAGCAATCATTACAACCTTACAAGAGACGAGTATTACAGGCAACTTGATTATACAACTAAATTGAAGGGCGACATTGTGCCTTTTATTCGTTATGCCGTTGAGGGATTTGTCGATGGTCTGAAAAAACAGATAGAAGAAATACAGAAACAACACCTGACCGTTAGTTGGGAGAATTATATCCATGATCAGTTTAGGGATAAAGTTGGTGAGGTTCACGATAGACGTAAATTTCTTGTTTTAGACCTTACAAAATATGAAGAGCCTGTGCCGTTAAGCAAAATACATGAGGTTAGCGCGCGTGTTGCAATTAGATACGCTAAGAAAGGGGCTAGGACGGTAGGAAGGGACATTAAAGAGCTATTGAATATGAATTTAATAAAAAATATAGGAACTTTTAAGAAAGGTGGTTTTACCGCAAACAAGGAAACAATGCTATCATTCCTGCCTATCCGCAGGGACGGCACGAAATAACGGATATTGCCGTTACATCTGCTTGAGTGATGGGTTATCGGCTTCGTTAAGCGATTTAAACCGCTTAAATCCTCTACTCAGTGCGGTGCTATCTATCCCCCTTCTCCGGCTAAACTCGACATTTGTCAAGTTAGGGTTTTGGGCTTTCATTTCCCTATACTCAACCAATAGGGCAGGGCAGTCATGTTTCTGAGGTAATGCACGCTTAGTCGTTGGCTTTGATTTTATGGGGGGCTTGAACTGCTTAAAACCCTTGATTAAAAGCGCTTTATCGAAACCCTTCATTTCAGCAAACTCGGACTCTAATAAGCATGGATTCTGGACTTTCATTTCTTGATAGACAGCCCATATGTGTGTCCAGTTATTTTTTTTTAATTGTGGCGACATAGGCGTTGCGTTTGCATAGACAGAATTCTTTACTGTATCGGTACTTATTTCAAGTTGATCAGGCACAGTTACAACGCTGTCAATCCGAGAACCTTCTATAGCAAAACCTTTTATAATTAGTGTCCTAATAGCTTTATTACCCTGTAACATATAGTAACCCCTTTTATAGTAACAAAAGAAGTAGTATGGTAACATATTAATGAACGTAATGGGAACAGACTTATTTATACGTTTTGCCCAAACACCCCTAATCCCATTTATTGTTATAACATACCATTTTGCCTCCCTTTTAGTAAACAATTAATACAAAACCGGTGGCTGGCCATTGCCTTTTCAGCACTTTATCCAAGAAATCTGACGAAATACGATAGCTTGACAGTGTGCTTGCAAGAAAAAAAGGACTGGGGTTATAAGAATATAGTATGATAGTAATATAGTATGATAGTACATGATAAGTAAGGGATTCAGAGGGAGGCTTCTATGCTGACAATGAGGATTCAGTGCAACGTGCCGCACGATAGGACAATTACCCTAAAACTGCCGGATCAGGTGCAACCCGGGCAACATGAACTGGTACTGGTTGTAGATAAAACAGGACACGAGGAAGATATTGTTACCAACGCCGAAAAGCTGATGCAACTCTCAGGGGCAGTGCCGGCATTTTCAGGTGTTGACGGCGTAAAATATCAGCGCTCACTCAGAGATGAGTGGTCATAGGTTTTTGCTGGATACCAATGCTGTCATCTACCTGATAGGTGGCAGCTTGGCCACAAATACATTGCCTGACGGAGAATACGGTTTGTCGGTCATTACTGAAATAGAACTGCTGTCATTTCCATCGCTTACGATTGATGAGGAGAAAACCATCCGCATCTTGATAGATTCTGTACAACGGTTGCCGTTGAGCGATGCTGTACGCGACGCCACGATTGGACTGAGAAGACGCGTCGGGCTGAAATTGCCGGACGCTGTAATAGCGGCCACTGCCCTGCAATGGGGGGCTGTATTGCTCACTAATGACAGTCGTATGGCCGATATTCCTGACCTCAAAACACAGACATTGGTACTTAAAAGAATCTGAAACCTTTGCCGTAATGGGGACAGATTAATTTATACGTTGCGTCTATCGCCAATAGTCTTTTGATTGGGGAAAGACAATCAGATTATTAAAAGGGACACAGCCTCAACCGGCCCGTGTCCCTTTGTAATAGTTAATCGTATGTTAGTTACTGTTGCTTCGCCGGTACCCAGTTTGACCAGTGTTTCAGGACTTCCCATCTTCTTCTGGCGTCTTGTTCGTTTTCCTTCATGAGCATGGCTGCCCTTTCTGGATTCGAGGACTTAAGCGCCATATAGCGTGTCTGCCCGTACGCATAATCGGCTATGTTGAAGCTCGGCTCTTTGCAGTCTATCTGCATCGGGCTTTTGCCTTCTGCCTCAAGGGCCGGGTTGTACCTGTATATCGGCCAATATCCGCAGGCAACCGCTTCTTTCATCATGTCAACCGCCTTGGTCAGGTTGACGCCGTGGGCTATACACGGCGAATACGCGATTATCAACGATGGGCCGTTGTGTGCCTCGGCCTCCAGCATCGCCTTTATTATCTGTGAGGGGTTGGCGCCAAAACACGCCTGCGCAACATAGACGTTGCCGTAGGTGGCCATTATCAGGCCTATCTGCTTCTTGGCGTTTGACTTGCCGGCTGCCGCGAACTGCGCGGTTGCGCCCCGTTGGGTTGCCTTTGACATCTGTCCACCCGTGTTTGAATACACCTCGGTGTCCATGATCATTATATTGATGTTCTCACCGGAGGCCAGCACCTGGTCAACGCCGCCATATCCTATGTCATAACCCCAACCGTCGCCACCAAGTGCCCACACGCTCTTCTTCACGAGATAATTCGCGCATGTCCTCAGCATCTTCGCTCCGTCAGAGTTATCCTTCGCGATGAGTTTCAACAACTCATCCACACGCGTGCGCTGCTTCTCTATGCCCTCCTGAGAGGACTGGTCGGCATTTTTAAGCTCGTCGAAAAGCCCCTTCGCGCCTGAGTAAGAGGGAGCAAGGGTGTCGAGCAGTTCTTTTGCCTGCTTTGTGAAATAATCCACCGTCTGTCTCATACCCAATGCGAATTCGGCATTGTCCTCAAACAGGGAATTAGCCCACGTCGGGCCTCTGCCGTCCGCCCTCTTTGCGTATGGCGTTGTGGGTAGGTTGCCGCCGTAAATAGATGAGCAGCCGGTTGCGTTTCCAATGAAGAGCCGGTCACCAAAGAGCTGTGTGAGGAGTTTAATGTATGGGGTCTCACCGCAGCCCGCACAGCAGCCGGAGTACTCAAACAACGGCCTTACAAGCTGTGTTCCCTTTACCGTCGTAAGTTTGACCTTAGACTGGTCTAGCTCTGGAAGCGATAAGAAGAACTTATAGTTCTCGGCCTCAGCGGCGCGTACGCCACCAAGCGGTGTCATGTTGATTGCCCTGGTCTCTGTTCTCTTGCCCTCGGCGTCCTTTTTACGTCCCGGACATGCCTCTACGCACGAGCCGCACCCTACGCAATCCTCAGGGGCAACCTGGACGGTGAACTTCATTCCCTCGAACTCTTTTCCAGTTGCCTTAACCGACTTAAAGGCCGCCGGTGCCTTGGCTAAATCAGATTCACCATAGACCTTAACCCTTATGGCCGCGTGAGGACATACGAAAGAACATGTGGCACACTGTATGCAAGCATCCGGTTCCCAAATCGGGACATTTACGGCAATTGCCCTCTTTTCATACTGTGTGGTAGCAGTTGGCCATACGCCGTCGTTGGGTATAGCGGACACTGGAAGTGAGTCTCCGTTGCCTCTGATTATCGTGGCTGTTACGTTCTTTACAAATTCAGGGGCGTCGTCTGAAACGGCCTTGCGCATCGTCACATTGCTGGTTGCCGTCGCCGGGATGGGGACTTCGACGATATTTTTCAGAGCCACATCAACCGCAGCATAGTTCATGTTGACGACCTTGTCGCCCTTCTTCTGGTACGTCTTCTTTATTTCGGCCTTGATTGCGTTAATCGCCTCGTCTTTGGGGATGACGTTAGAGATAACGAAAAAGGCGGTCTGCATTATCATGTTTATTCTGGAGCCAAGGCCCAGCTCTTCCGCCAGGGCGATTGCGTCTATTATATAGAACTTCATCTTCTTGGCAATCAGATTTTCCTGGACTTCCCTCGGCAGCTTATCCCACACGGTGTCCTTGGTGTCGGAGGTGGTTAGCAGGAATACGGCACCCTCTTCGGCATTTGCGAGCATGTCATACTTCTCAAGGAACGAGGTGTTGTGACAAGCTATGAACTGCGCCTGAGAGATGAGATAGGGATTAGATATCTGCTCTTTTCCAAAACGCACGTGGCTCGTGGTAATCGAACCTGATTTCTTTGAGTCGTAAACGAAATATCCCTGCGCGTAGTTATCGGTCTCACCGCCGATGATTTTTATCGTGTTCTTGTTAGCTCCGACCGTACCGTCAGCGCCAAGGCCGTAGAACATAGCGCGAAACACATCCTTACCTTCTATGTTAAGGCTCTTGTCGTAACTCAGGCTCGTATGAGTTATGTCGTCATTAATACCGATGGTAAAGTGGTTTTTCGGCTTGCTCTCAGACAGGTTGTCATACACGGCCTTCGCCATGCCGGGGGTAAAATCTTTCGAGCCGAGGCCGTAACGTCCGCCGACTATCTTAGGCCAGGCCTTTAAATTGCCGATGCCAAGCTCAAGCGCCTCACCAACAGATGTCCTGATGTCAAGGTACAGGGGTTCGCCCGTTGCGCCGGGTTCTTTTGTGCGGTCTAGTACCGCAATAGCCTTGACGGTAGCGGGGAGTGCCGACATCAGGGCGGCGGTATCGAATGGCCTGTAGAGCCTGACCTGGATGAGGCCGAGCTTTTCACCTTTTGAGTTAAGATAGTTTATTGTGCTTAACATCACGTCGCCTGCCGAGCCAAGAATGACGGCTACGCGCTCTGCGTCGGGGGCGCCGTAGTAATCGAAGAGTTTATATTGGCGGTTGACCAGACCGGCGAACTTGTCCATCGCCTTTTGCACTATGCCGGGGGTTGCGTTGTAGTATTGATTTACCGTCTCGCGGCCCTGGAAATATACGTCAGGGTTTTGAGCCGTGCCGCGCATGGTGGGCTTGTCAGAGTTAAGCGCCCTTGAGCGATGGGCAAAGATATGATCATTATTTATCATTGCCTTCATGTCGTCGAAGGTCAGCTCTTCAATCTTGGCCTCCTCGTGAGAGGTTCTGAAGCCGTCGAAGAAGTGCATAAACGGAATGCGTGATTCAAGCGTTGCCGACTGTGCGATTAAGGCGAAGTCCATCGCCTCCTGAACGTTTTTTGAACAGAGCATCGCAAATCCTGTGGATCTGGCGCCCATAACGTCGCTATGGTCGCCGAATATCGAAAGACCTTGCATGGCCAGCGAACGGGCGGTGATGCTGAATACGGTTGGGGTCAGCTCACCTGCAATCTTGTACATATTTGGAACGACTAGTAAGAGTCCCTGCGATGCCGTTACGGTCGTGGCAAGCGCTCCTGCCGCTAACGAACCATGTACGGCACCGGCAACTCCGGCCTCGGACTGCATCATCCCTACCTTTGGAACATTACCCCAGATGTTGACCTTGCCGGCTGCGCTTTTAGCGTCGCAATGCTCGGCAATCGGACTGGATGGGGTTATCGGATAGATCGTGATTATCTCGCTCGTTGCGTGAACAACATGCGCGCACGCTCCACAACCATCCATTATTACCATTTTTCTGCTCATAAGTCCCTCCATTAATTTGATATAATCGTTTGATTTGACATGATAGCAGTCAAATACCTTTACAACACACTACCCGCCTCTTATCAAAGTACAAGTATAAATGAACATAATAAATAATTTCAAGTGATTTAATTTATAATTTCGTGTATAATCCAGAGGAATGGATGAGAAATCGAAGGAGCGGGACGAATATTACATGGGGCTGGCGCTGATAGAGGCGCGGCGGGCTTTTTCTGAGGGTGAGATTCCCGTTGGCGCGGTAGTCGTAGACGGCACGGGCGGGATAATCGCCGCGGCGAGAAACGAAAAGGAGCGGCTGCATGACCCGACGGCACATGCCGAGTTGACGGCGATAAGGATGGCGGCTGCACGCAGCGCTGAGGGATGGCGGCTTTCTGGCATGACCCTTTACGTGACGAAAGAACCGTGCGTGATGTGTGCGGGGGGGATTGTAAATGCGCGGATTAGCCGTGTAGTATATGGATGTGCCGACATAAAAGGTGGAGCGGCGGGCAGCCTGTTTACGCTGTTGACGGATGAGCGGCTGAACCATCGCGCAGAGGTAACAACGGGTGTGCGTGAGGAGGATTGTGCCGGGCTGTTAAGGGCGTTTTTTGCAGAACTAAGGAGAGGTTGCCGAGCGGTTTAAGGCGGCGGTCTCGAAAACCGTTGTGGGGGTGACTCCACCGGGGGTTCGAATCCCCCCCTCTCCGCCATATTTACCCTGATAAATCAAGAACTTATCTTATCGTATCCCTCAGAAATACCGTCACCAAACCGTCACCAGCTACTTTTATGGTATCGTTGATATATATTATCAGGCAGTTTTGCAATTCTTGATTTTGGGGTAAGTGTTTGTATTATATAGATAATATCTGGCTTAGAGGGTATCAGGCGGTTTTGCAAAAAAGTATCGGAAATGCCTTTTTTTTACCGTTTAACGGCCTTTTTATGACTAAGTCAAGGATTTTTCTTAGTCAAAGCGTCAAATGTCTGACACTATGGGGAATGTCGGGCAGAGGGGCTTGGATAGTGCGCTAACCATGCAGCCGCCCCTCTTATTTACTCATCAACCGCCTTCTTGAGATTCAGAGATCGGTGTACTTAGGGAACACCCTTGCCTCTTTAATGACCATATATCCATGCTCATCTCCTTATGGACCAACGAACCCTCCTGCTTATTTGCACTCGCTTTATTTCGATGGTACGACTTTCTCTCATGGATCGCCACTCTATGTGGTACATTTTTCATGGCCGCTTTTGGTACATTTATTCATGACCAGCGACATTTCTGAGCCTATTTTGATATAATCTCGCAGGAAGCTATTTAATCTCAGGAGGTATCAGATGAAACGTTTCGTAACAGCCATATGTATTGTCATCTTCACTGCCGTATGTGCATATGCAGGCTCGCCGCGCAGTTACCAAGTCACAGGCCCCATACTTGAGGTCAAAGGGGATGTGATAACAGTGCAAAAAGGTTCAGAAAAATGGGAAATAGCTGTTGATAAAAATACTAAGGTTAAAGGTGAACTCAAAGTTGGAAGCAAAGTAACCGTATTCTATCAGATGAATGCCGTAAGTGTAGAATCTAAAGAAGAGGCAAAAAAAGCAAACGAGAAAAAGAAGTAAGCATCTTTACCGTGTAAGCTCTTTCTCAATTGCCTGAGTACGGAATAACACAGATGTTGTTTTGAAGGTGTCAGTCACTGATGGATTGTACCATGAGTTCGTTCGGAATTCGTTCTGACCCATGATTGGTGTTGGCACTTTCACTGTAGCAAATACCAATTTCACCATGCTTTTTAGACTGAGAGGTTATATGACCAGATCAGAATTGATTGAACTTGTAATGCAAAGAACTCCCGGACTTACAAACGTACAGACGGCAATTATTGTAGGGGCTTTTTTCCAAATCATCACAGATGCTCTAAACAGAGGTGCGAGGGTTGAGGTTCGGGGATTTGGTAACTTCACATTGAAAAGCAGAAAGCCTCGCAAGGCTCGAAACCCTAAGACTGGGGAGATTGTAGATGTTCCAGCTAAGAAAGTGCTGCACTTCAAGATGGGTAAGGAGTTGAAAGAGATGATAAATATGCGGTGAAGTCTCATATGTTGTAATTAAAGGAGAGCCAACTATGAAATATCGCAAACTTGGGAAAACCGATACCACAGTATCAGCATTGGGCTTAGGCTGTATGGGAATGTCTGATTTTTATCACGGACGAAAAGTGAATGATACAGAAAGCATAGCCACAATCAGACGAGCTTTAGAACTCGGTGTGAATCTACTTGATACGGGCGATTTTTATGGAGTTGGGCATAACGAGCAGCTTATCGGCAATGCAGTCAAGGGTATTGTGCGAGATAAGGTCTTTATTTCAGTTAAGTTTGGCGCATTACGCAATCATGACGGTGGTTTCTTAGGCTTTGACAGCCGCCCTGCAGCCATTAGGAACTTCTTGTCTTATAGCCTTCAACGTTTGGGGGTTGACTACATTGACCTGTATTACCCTTCACGCATTGACCCGAACGTGCCGATTGAGGATACGATAGGAACCCTTGGTGAGCTTGTGAAAGAAGGTAAGTTACATTATATAGGGGTTTCCGAAGCCTCTTCCGCAACGCTTCGCCGCGCTGCCAGTGTGCATCCAATTGCAATGCTGCAAACTGAGTACAGCCTATGGACTCGTGATGTGGAGACCGATATCTTACAGACATGTAGAGACCTTGGCATATCAGTCGTTGCTTACTCACCGCTTGGCCGAGGATTCTTAACCGGAGCCTTTCAGAAGCCAGACGATGTTTCAGCAGATGATTATCGGCGGCACATGCCAAGATTCCAAGGTAGTAATTTCGAGCATAACGTACATATGGTTGAAAAAATCAGGGAGATTGCAAGAGATAAGAACTGTACGCCGGCTCAATTAGCGCTGGCATGGCTTTTGGTTCAGGGAGAAGACATCATCCCGATTCCTGGTACGAAACACAGGGAACGGCTTGAAGAGAATTTGAAAGCTCTTGAGATTGACCTGAGCAAGGATGATCTTCTGCGGATTGATAAAGCTGCACCACAAGGATTTGCAGCCGGTACGCGCTATCCTGAGGCTGTAATGCACATGGTTAATCGTTAGAATATGCCGTGTCTTCATAATGTTTGGTGACCAGCGGGGCGTCTTTCTTTAGATATCCCGCTTTAACCATACGCTTTCCGGGGGCTTTACTTCTTTATCATCTCGACTTCCAGATTTATAGTTACATCGTCGCCGACTAAAACTCCGCCAGTCTCAAGCGCTTTGTTCCATGTAAGACCAAAGTCCTTACGGTTGATTTTAGCCGCTGCCGAAGCCCCTCTGCGCATATTTCCCCACGGGTCTTTCATGGCGGCTGACGGCCCGTCAACTTCGAGTGTGACCTCTTTGGTTGTACCTTTTATTGTCAGGTCACCTATGACCTTCATATGGTCCTTTCCTTCAGGTATAACCTTTTTGGAGACGAAGGTCATGTCAGGGAATTTGGTCACGTCGAAGAAATCTGCGCTTTTCAGGTGGGTGTCTCGTTTTGCGATTTTGGTGTCAATAGATGAAGTATCAATAGTGGCCGAGAACGAGGACTTTGTCATATCGGCGTCGTCTATGACGGCCTTACCTGAAAAGTGGCCGAATAGACCTTTAACATTTGACACCATCATATGTCTTACGGAGAAACCTATAGTGGTATGGTCAGGGTCTATCTCCCATGTATCCGCCGATACAATTGATGGAATCACAAATACAACTGTCAGGATAAATAACCATATGTTGTTGCCGATTTTATTTCTGCTCATGTTTATACCCTCCTTATGTGTCAATACTATAACAGCCGCCTATAGCCGCTGAGCCTTACTGCCGCCGGTATTAGCTTTAACGAGGTCAGAGGTCATACCTGCCGGTTGTCGTTAATTATGTTTCTGATAGCCAGTGTGTCATCTGCGTTAATAGTTATGTTCGTTCCATCTGCCGCTTCTTTGATATGCCGCTTCTTTGTTGTACCTATTATGGCGGTGGTTATACCTGGCTGGGATATCGTCCATGCAGTTACGAATGACGCAAAAGAACAGCCATATCTCTTAGAGATTTCCTTTATGTCAAGGACTTGTTGAGTTTTTTCTGAGGTCATGGAATCTAATATCCAGTTAATAGCTGGTTGACCGGATTCTCTTAACACTTCAATAGTCTTATCTGTTAGTACACCTCTGTGAAGCGGCGAGTATGCCTGAACCCCTATGCGGGTTTCTATACAATATGGCTGCTCAGACCTCTCCAGTTTAAGGTTCAGCATACTATAGGGCGATTGCAGGGCAGATACTTTGCCATAGATGGCGGCTTCTTTGATTTGGGCGGTTGAGAAATTAGATAGGCCGTAGTACTTTATCTTCCCCTGTGCCTTAATAGTTTCAAGCGTTTCTATGGTCTGCCCTATCGGGGTATTGTCGTCAGGCCAGTGGACGAGATATAGGTCTATGACATCAGTATTCAGTCTCTTGCGTGAATCATCAATCTCTTCAAGAATTGATTTCCTCGATGCGTCTTTATATATAGCCGCGATGGAGTTTTCCTTCCAGCACAAGCCGCATTTAGTTGAGATAACCACCTTGTCTCTGAATTTCTTTATGGCCTTTCCCAGCACAATCTCTGAATGACCAAATCCGTAAACCGGAGCAGTGTCAAAGAAGTTAATACCAAGTTCAAAAGCCTCGCGTATCAACGCTATGGAGTCATCCTCCGGCATGTCCTTATAAAATGGCTCCCCGCCTATCTCCCACGCACCAAAGGTAATGGGCGTTATGTAAAGATCCGTATCCCCAAAATGCCTTGTTTTCATGTCTTACCTCTTCTTCTGGCTATTGCTGCTTAAAATGCCGCAAGG
>JADFYL010000173.1 GCA_015233045.1 Nitrospirota bacterium
CAACAAAATAGAATCGGATTGGACACACAGCCTGAAAAAGAAGATACTTTTCGGGCTTATGGGGCTTCTTAGTGTTTATTTTATTTTATTGGTGTCTATCGTTGTCCTTCTGGTAAAAAACGCCTGCTTTGAAGATTCAAAGGGTAATGTTCAGGAATTAAGTTCCGTTATTGAGTCAAGCTTAAGACACTTGATGCTGACACGGTCTCCTTATCTCAGGCAGGCTATAGAGCAAATCGTAAACAACAAGGGTGCCGTCTCATCCATTATGATCTTAAACAACAGGGGCGTGGCGGCGTATTCAACGGAGCAGGGTGATGTTGGTAAGATAGTTTCAGAAAAGGAGGCCATTTGCCTCGGATGCCACAGGACCAAAGACGGCCATCTGCCCAGCCAATACACGATGGCGGTGAAGAACAAAAACGGTGTGAATGTCCTTCGAAATCTCTCTGTTATTCCTAACGAGCCCCAGTGTTATGGCTGCCACGGCTCTGCGGCAATAAATGGCAAGCTCATCGTTGACCTGACGCTTGAGCGCTCATCGTTGACTACTATGAAGATGGATGCCCTTATAATTGGCTCCGGCCTGTGTTGTCTTTTGCTGCTTATCCCACTTCTATCTGTAAAGATTAATAAATATATTGCTGAAATAATCAGTCAAAGCGAAGAGGTCAATCTGCTCTATGCGATGGTTGAAAAGCTCAGCAAGACTATCAACATTGAGGAACTGAAAAAAATAGTCGTGGACATCTTCAGCGATTGCCTGATGGCCGGGGAGGTATCTGTTGTTATGCCAAAGAGGAGTGGCAAGTACAGTGTTTTTACAAAACATGTGGCCTCCGATGGAATCGTCCGAAGGAAAGTCGAGGCCGACGACCCGCTTATAGGCATGATAAATTTATGGATAGAGGGGAAGTTAAACAGCTTTATTTTGTCGCGTGACAAGGGTGACATTTATTTAAACATCTCAAAGTCTGGTGAGCCTCTTGCATTGATTAACGCCAAAAGGACATCAGCCCCATTTAAAATCAAAAAGGTTGAGTTGTTGCGGGCGTTGTCAGGGCATATTGCCACTGCCTTTGAGAACTCACACCTCTATGCTATGGCCATAACGGACGAGCTTACGCGTTTATATACAAAGCGCCATTTCAGCTATACCATAGAGAAGGAACTGACAGCCGCGGAAAAGTTGGGAAAGGGCATTTCCCTTCTGATGATAGATTTAGATGATTTCAGACGGGTAAACGACAGCTATGGACACATTATAGGGGACTTCGTGCTTGAGGCCACGGCACAGCGCATAAGGGATTCCATCAGGGAAAGCGACCTTGCCTTCAGGTACGGCGGCGAGGAGTTCGCGGTTATCTTGCCTGATACCGATGTGTTGCGCGGCCATATTGTGGCAGAGAGGATAAGGAAGAACATAGAGAACACGGCCTTTGAACAGGACGGCCTGTCAATTAAAATGACCGTCAGCGTGGGGCTTGCCGATTACAATAAGAATGAGGATGTCTCATCCGCGGAGCTGCTTGCAAAGGCCGATAGTGCCCTCTATGAAGCCAAATGGGTTGGCAAGAACACTGTCGTCATCAGAGACGAAAGGCATGGGGGCTGATTTTTCTATTGAGGGCATGTGTGTAGATGTCCTGAACTCCGCCATATTCGCTGCGGAAATTGAAATCTCCGGGGGAAAGATTGCCGCCATAACAAAAAAAAATAAATCTTACGGCGTATTTATAATCCCCGGCCTTATAGATGCCCATGTTCATGTGGAGAGTTCTATGCTGGTACCGGCGGAGTTTGCCCGTCTGGCCACGGCACATGGCACTGTGGCAGCCGTCTGCGACCCCCATGAGATTGCAAACGTACTCGGCACCACCGGCATTGATTATATGATAGAAAACGCCGCTACTGTTCCATTTAAATTCTTCTTCGGCGCGCCTTCCTGTGTTCCCGCAACCGGTTTTGAGACAGCCGGCGCCTCTGTTGGCGCCGCCGCGATTGAAGCCTTGTTAAAACGGGATGAAATAAGATATCTAAGCGAGATGATGAACTACCCCGGCGTCATCAACGGCGATCCCGGCGTAATGGCCAAAATCCGCGCCGCTCAAAAGTACGGCAAGCCCATTGACGGCCACGCCCCGGCTCTCAGAGGCAGCCCATGCCAGACATACGTTAAAATGGGGATTTCCACAGACCACGAATGTGTCAGCCTTGACGAGGCGCTGGAGAAAATCTCCTACGGCATGAAAATCCTGATAAGAGAAGGCTCAGCCGCAAGGAATTTCGATGTTTTATCGCCACTTATTGCAGAGCATTGGGCAGACGTGATGTTTTGTACCGACGACATCCACCCCGACGCCCTTGTCAGGGGCCATATAAATCTCATGGTCAAACGGGCGATAGACGCAGGGCATGACATAATGAAGGTGCTTCAATGTGCGTGTGTTAATCCCGTGCTTCACTACGGACTCGGGGACCTTGATGTCGGACTTTTGCGGGTAGGTGATTGTGCCGATTTTGCCGTGCTTGACGGCCTTGAGAGTTTTAATGTCTTAAGGACATATGTCGGTGGCCAGCTCGTATCAGAAAACGGTGCCACTTTGATTGCCCACGCGCCTTACAGGATTGTGAATAATTTTAACGCCGCCCCAAAGAGCGATAGTGATTTCTTCGTCCCTAAGTCTGATAGCACACTTAAAGTGATAGGCGTGGTTGATGGGCAGTTGATTACAGATAAGCTGTCGGGCAAGGCAAAGGTCTCAAATGGAAATCTCGTATCCAACATTGATGATGACATACTAAAGATCGCCGCTGTCAATCGTTATGAAAAAGGAACCCCGCCCGCCGTAGGATTCATACATAATTTTGGGTTGAAAGACGGCGCTCTTGCCTCGTCCATTTCACACGATTCTCACAACATCATAGCCGTCGGAACCACTGACGCTTACATCTGTGAGGCGGTGAATCTGATTGTTGAACACAGGGGCGGGCTTTCCGCTGTATCCAAAGATGAAAAGAAGATTCTGCCTCTGCCGGTTGCGGGGTTGATGAGTACCGACGACGGCCTTGAGGTTGCGCGGCGTTATGCGGAGCTTAATGAATTTGCCATAAGGCTTGGCTCTTGTCTTAGCGCCCCGTTTATGATGTTGTCATTTATGGCGCTTCTTGTAATTCCTCACCTAAAACTCAGTGACAAGGGCGTGTTCGACTCAGATACGTTTCAATTTACGAGTTTGTTTCAAGATATTTAGTACATTTTTACTTTGTAATAGCAAAAATAAAGAAAGAGAACTTGACAAACGCGGTCGGGCGCGTATATAGTACCCAATAAAGGCGTAGAAGGGTTAATGGTCATACGTAGTATGGCAAATATAAACGGGCGAAGGAGATGGATTTATGGAGAACCTATTGCTGACTCTGATAATAGGGATCAGTGT
>JADFYL010000049.1 GCA_015233045.1 Nitrospirota bacterium
AGAATAAAACTACTCCGCCTTTATCCGACAATATATGGTTGACATGACAATAGGTTCTCAGGGTGTTCTATGTATCCCCCATAATTACCACAACCATCCGTACACAAAAACAATGTTCGCCCATAATATGTAATTGTTGCTTTCATTTTCTCCTCCTTTTTTAGTCAGGCGGCCTGCGCCAAGACGGGGGATTATCTCCAGAAGCACAAGCCACCCGTTGTTACCTATTTGAACTGCTAAGTCACAAATAGATTTGCTGTCATAAACGCTTTTATCGTTGGTTAGGGTGTTTTTCTCAGGGGGCGTTCCTCCTGTACTCGTAATCCCCGATTAAAAATCAGGGTGTGGTTGCTCACTTTAATGCCAGAGTTCGGCATACTGCGGAGGCTAACCTCTCAAAGGGGCGTTTTTCACCATCCCGATATTACCGCTGGTTAGCCCTTAATCTCCTTTTTGAGTTGTCTCCGCGCCCATAAGAACGCGCCTACTTTGCGTATCCCGCCGAAGGTCAGCGGCGGCTGTTAGGCCGGTACTGCTTCCTGCCGTTGCCACTCTCGCGGAGGGTCTTATCCGGCAGGGAAATTCAAATCTTTATCTGAAAATCTGATAATATTAATACGGCGACTAATTTAATCACCTTTAATGGTGCACTGGTCTCACGCTTGAGCTTATTGGCTATTTCCTCCGCCAACCGGTTAAGCCCTGTGAAATCAGTGCTTGATACCTTCTTGGGGACTTCCACTACGCTGAAACCTTCTTACGACTCAGCTTCTCAGCCTCTGTTTTTGAAGAAATGGTAACAATCCGATATTTTTCTGGATTTGTGTATTGCCCTATCCAGATGATTGCTGCCTTTATGTCATCAAACAGAAAAGCATTTTCTTCATTTTTCGTCCATTGTGCAGTCAGATCCGATGGACGTTGACCCTTCCTAAACGCCAAATATCTTCTTTCCTCATCCATTACATATATCTTCATCCTGCCCTCCTTGGTGCTTGATGGTATTAATATTACCACATACTTATTTAGATAATAGCATATGCTATTATCTCATGTCGAGACTGTTTATGGCACACCCCAAAAAATATTTCAGGCGGGACGGGAAGCGGGAGTGGCGTTGACAAAAGAGTGGGGTGGTGGTATATTAAAAACATGGGTACACGACTTAGAAACATACTTAAGGGCATGGGAAGCGTGCTTGATATACATCCAAATACGGATTACAGTAAGTATTTACCGGACTATGGAAAGAAGCCACCTCAGCAAATAAACGCTGATAATATTGGCGTTTATTGGATAAATGTTGGCAATTATCTTCGCCATGCTATGAGTATCGTAGATGCCGAAAAAAATAAAAAAGCCAAAGCTCAAAATAGATAGTCTCATGGCTCTTCCTTCTACGCCTAATAGTATGCCATCTTTTACGAGTGAGGGCTTTTCAACGCAAGTTTCTTTGCATACTGGACCGTTACCAGATCCCGCAACTTTGCAGGCATATGAAAAGGCTTTGCCCTGACTTGCTGAAATAATCGTATCGATGGCAGTGGACGAGCAAAAACATAAACATAAATTAGAAAATGATGTTCTATCGCTGGAGGCCAAAGAACGCTCAAGAGGTCAAGCATGCGGCCTTGTCATAGGAATTGCAGGTTTAATCACATCTGCAATCTTAGGAATGTCAGGCCATGACACATCGGCATCAATCATAGGTGGAACAACGGTTATAGGGTTAGTCGCTATTTTTGTTACTGGTAAATTGACAGAACCTAAACAGGTTTCAGAAGAGAAAGCAGAAAAAGAGCTTACATAGCCCTTGCTATAGGCTGGATGCGGTTAAGTCTTCGTACGAATTTCGTACTATGGGTGATTGACAGGCCGCCTTATTTGTGGTATTGTAGAGGTATGGAGGGCACGGCCATGAAAGAGAGTGTGATATTTGATACCCATGCGTATGTAAAAAGGCTCAAGGCCGTTGGCTTTACTGAGGAACAGGCAGAGGTACAAACCGAGGTCTTATCCGAACTATTAGAGGAAAGCCTTGCTACCAAACGCGATTTAAAAGACCTTGAAATCATTTTAAAGCGAGACTTAAAAGAGCTTGAGAATAATTTCAAGCGTGATTTGAAGGAGCTGGAGCTAAAATTGTCTGTAAGGCTTGGCACTATAGTAGCAGCAGGTATAGCAGGGGTAGCTGCCATCATGAGGCTGTTCGCGCACTAAAATAGTCCTGCCGTCAGGCGTTAGGGCGGGGGATGTAATCACTACTTGTCAACGACCAATATATATTCCATCCTTAAATTGCCCAGTGAGCGTTGTTCCATTTGCATAAATCACAGTACCATGACCATTTGGAAGACCATCTTTTAGTTCCCCAATATACTTTGGACTTCCTGCTAATTTAGCTATTTCATCGTAAAGAGTATTGTTGGCATTCTCACTGTTTTCAGGCTCATCTTGACTCTTGAATTTTTTAATACAGAAAATAATAACCAGACAAATCAAAACGAAGATAATAGTTCTGGTGTTATTAGCTGTCATCTTTTACTTATACTCCTGCCACACCCACCGGACACGGCCTACCAGAAAGTGTTCGTCTAAATCTTCCTGCATAAATTCAATTGGTAGGAAGGCGGGATTGTCTGACTTTAATGATACATTAGTCTTACCCATATATACCCTCTTTATAACAACCCCTTCGTATGGAATCTTACAGGCATACATTTTACCTGATATGATTTGCTTATCACCTGTATCTATGCCACAGACCGCGCCCTCGACGATTGTCGGCTCCATGGACTGGCCTCTTATTTTTACCGCTACTATGTTTGGTCTGGCTAAGTCAATTGGTATGGTTATTTGAGCAACATGTTCCGGCAAAAAGACATCAGTTGTATCGCCGTTACCGGCACTTGCGAAATAATAGACATTCATTTTGAAGAGACCTATGCGTGTCAAGTCAGCGTCTATGTCCGTCATTTCTATCGTGCCATCCTTTAGTTGTTCAATATAATCCATTTTAACACCAAACGCCTCAGCTATTTTTTTTAGATTTTCCTTGCCTGGGTTACGGTTATCTACTGTAAACCATGAATTAACCTGTGCCTGACTTAAACCAATAGCATTAGCTAGGTCTATCTGTTTCCAGCCTTTTTTCATCAATAGATATTCTAATGCTGATTTATAGATTCCCATTCACATAACCTCTCGCCATAGTAGCATATGCTATCAGTTTAAACAAATGAGCGCATGATTTTTTTATTGACAATTGTAAATAGCATATGCTACTATGTGTTATGGTTCTAAGAAAATACTTGACGGACAATAACATTAAAGTGAAAGACTTCGCTGCGCATATCAAAACTTCACCTGCATATCTGTCGCAGATGCTGAATGGAGTTAGAAAGGTCTCCAAATATATGTGCCTTGTCATCGAGCGGCTAACGAACGGGCAAGTCCCTGCGGCGGTACTGACGCCGGAGATTAACGAGCGGCACCACTACTGTTTGATAGACGGGGTTGTATCAAGGGCCTACCAGAAAAACGACGTGGATACCTTTGACCCTAATTTCTATCAACTGACGTTAGGGAAGTGGAAGGAGTACGTTGAGAAAATCAAACAGGAAGTAAACCGTTTTAGAAGAAGCGAACTATCGGTAGTTGTACATCAGGGGTTATTGTAATGGCGAAGCAAAGTGGCGCGGTAGGGAAAAGGAGCCTCATTGAGGTAGGGGCCGGAGGGGAAGGAGTTAATAACTTCCTGCCCAAAGCCCAACTTGGCGTTAAATACGTTGCCGACGCGGTGAACTTCGATATTGATGACGCCGGACTTCTACGCTCCCGTAAAGGGTTCATGCAAGTATATGCGGGTAATATCCACTCTCTTTTTTCTCATAAGGGAATAAGCTACTTCCGCGAAGCCGATACCCTGAAATCTATTCAGAAAATCGGCCCCTACTATGTGGCGGCCACACTGAGAAGCGGCATACCGACAGGCAGACAGCGGGTTTGGTATGTCCCCGTCAATGACTGTATCTATTACACTGACGGCGTAATTACCGGTTGTATTCAGAATGGCACATCCAGACAGTGGGGAATTATACCGCCGCCACTTCCCTCTATTCGCAATGCCCAGATAGGAAGCCTTAAAGATGGCACATACCTTGTGGCGTTGACATATAGCCGCAGTGATGGTTACGAATCGGGCACGGTTGGCGTAGTAAGGTTCGATGGTGCGGGGGGCTTCTATGTTGACTATGTGGCCTCATCAGACCCGAATATAACCAATATCAACGTCTATGTGTCCACACGTGGGGCTGATACCTTGTGTTTGGCATATTCAACCAGCAACATCAGCGGTACGTTTCTGTACGATGGTACGGGTATGCTGCTTAGTATGCCTATTAATACGATGTTTGAGTATCCACCGTTGGCCGGGCAACTCATAGAGTATTTCTATGGGTATATGCTCGTAGCCAGAGAAAACGTCCTGTTCTATTCAGAGCCGTACCGGTACGAATCGTTTCGATATGAATCGAACTTTATGGTGTTCGATGACAGAATAACGCTGTTATGCTCGGTAAAGGACGGCCTCTTTGTGGGAACTGAAACGGGGATTCATTTCTTACAAGGGACAGACCTTCCTAAGATAACGAAGTATAGCGTTGCTGGTTACGGTGCTATTTATGGGACACAGGAGCGGGGAAAGCCCTTCGCCGATGTTGTGTACTGCTCAAGTCGCCGTGGACAATGCAAGTTATCTACAGGCGGCACGTTGGAGAATCTTACCGATGGCGTTGTGTATTTTGATACGGGCGATTACGGTGCGGGGTATTATCGTGAGCAGGGCGGCATAATACAGTATGTGGCAACGATAGCACAGCCGGACGAGGAAGGATGGGACGAGTATGAACAGCGAATAGACATAGGGATAGCATTGCCAAGTTTAGGGATGATTGACAATGTGGCAGATGTAGGATTGCCGATATTTCAGGTATCGGCGACTATGGAATCAAGCTAAAAAGTAGGCGGTCATAGGCCGCAGAGAATAAAGCAATTTGGGAGGGTTTAATGGCACTTCATGATTTTACGACAGGGCAGTTTTCCATACCAGAGGACGGCCAGAAGAAGGTTTTTCGGCTCAAGAACAACATCGATTTCAGCCAGCCATGGCATAACGTCTTAGCAACAGACGTTGTGAAAGTCCTTGCGATACCGGCGAACGTCAGCGTCAAGAACTTATTCGTAAGGGTAAATACCGTAGAGGGGGCAACCGCAACGGCCGTTGTAAACGATTACTCTACCAATCCCGCATATATCTCAAGCGTAAACATAAACTCTCTTGGGACTACGGAGGACGCCCTTACAAAAGGGCGTATTTATACGGCGCCACATACTCTGCACTTCGTACCGGCAAACAACTTGGCAAACGCTAACGTTGACTTCATAGCGTTTTGTGAAGACCTGAACTAAGAAGGGGAGGATAGAATAAATGGCAACAACACTTTCAATAGGAATACGAAACAAAATGCTTGGAATCAAGACACAACTCCTGCCAAACGGGGGATTCAATACTGATTTCAGCGGGTGGACACAGCTTACCGGCACGACCGATAGGGTAGGCACAACCGGTGCGACCTCCTCATCTGGATACGCGGAGTGTGTAAACGCGGGTTCGGCTTCGGCGAAGTTCACAAGTGCGTCGGCTATCACCGTTAAGCCGAATCGTTTGTACAATCTTTCATATTACTACCAGAAGCCCTCAAGCAACGGCGTTGCCGGAGCAGTGCTTGTCGGCTCTTCTTCGGGCGGCAGCGATAACATGTCTCAAATTCACAACGATACGGCGGGGTCTTGGGTAAAGAAGGAGTACTGTTTCAGGACAGGCCCTTCACAGACAACGTTGTATCTATCATTTATGACAAACACGACCAATGCCTCTGATAAGTGCTGGTTTGACGAATGCCTTCTGTACGACGCTGCTTTCAGTCTTCAGGAGATACTTTACAAATGCAATATCAAGATTTACGGCGGGGCTCCACAGCCTGCCTCTCCTGATTTAGCTCCTGCGGGTACGCTGCTCGGTACGATATATTCAGATGGCGTATCGGCGGGTTTGAGCTTCGATGACGCGGTAGCTGGTGTGCTGTCAAAGGCGGCTGCTGAGATGTGGAGCGGCACAGCGGTTGCCACGGGGGTGGCCACATGGTTCAGGATGTTGGCGATAGGCGATGACGGTTCGGCTACTACAACTGAGGAAAGGGTAGATGGTTCTTGTGCCACAAGCGGGGCGCAGTTGAATATGTCCTCAACGTCTCTGACAAGCGGTGCTCCGATTACGGTATCTACCTGTAATATCACGATGCCAGCGTCGTAAGATTACGCGGGGGGCCTAGATAGTGTCCCCCGATTTCACATTGGAGGTAATTCATGCCACTGAAAAAGGGAAGCTCACGAAAAACCATATCAGATAATATCAAGACAGAAATGCAGACGGGCAAATATCCTCAAAAACAGGCGGTGGCAATTGCCCTCAATACTGCGGGGAAATCTAAGAAAGGCAAAAAGAAGTAATGCCAATCCAGCGAATAAGCATAGACCCGGGCGGAGAGAAATATTTAGGCTTTGCCAAGAAAAAACTAAACCAGCTTAAAGAGCGGCTGGCCGGAGTTCTGGACTTTGGCAAACAGAAGTTCCTCTTTGACGGGTTCAGGATATATATCAGCTTTCAGAATGGTATAGACGAGATTCAGATTAAGGGAATCGTTAAGTATGGACTGGTGCTGATATACATTCGTAATACAAATACTGCTTCAATCTCATTGGCTTTTACAGGGTTATTAAGTGGGGCGGTTCTAAAAGTGGCTGCCGCTAAACTATTTAATTATCTAAATATTGACTCCAAAAGTGATATTGGGGTAAACGTGTTAGCTCAACAGAGAACTATAATTGTTCCTAATATTTCAAGCATAGCTAAAGCTAAGAGCATACAGTCTGATATTTCAGCCTTTGGGATTACTACTGAAATTGTAGGCATAGATAGTGAATCTGGCAATGCAAACATCGGGGAAGATTACGGGTTAGTCTATGACGACGCTACTGTGGGCGCAAAGGGTGGGGATTACAGGGCATTAACATATAGTTTTGATAAGGATTTGAAAAAATTAACACCAACGGGATTAATAGGGAAGAGCTTATTGTCTATTGCTGATACAGGGTGTACGCTTGTTGTGCAATCAGGGCAAGGGAAATACCTCGCGGAATTGCCGTCTATTTTTGCTATCGAAAATAATATTACAAATTGTGAGGGATTAAAAACATCATGGACTTCTACTATAACTTTTTTTGAAACACAAGATAGAATTGTAGGGTCAAGATATATTAATGGTTGGAAAAGTACTTCTGCGGGATATAAAGAGGACAAGACAACATTTGCAAACTATACGTCTGCCCGTCATGGATTTAGAAGTGAAAAGGGAATAATTAAAACAGGTTGGTATCATGTAGAACAAGTCTTCCATTCATCAATAGCGCCATTGATTGAAGATATGGCGCTGTATGTAACTGATGAGCATTATCAGTTATGGGATAGCTATATTAATTATCGGACTACTCCTTCTGGAAACATTATCAGGGGTGCATTGATAGGCTCTGATTATATAACAGGCGAACTTGGCGTTCAACCGCCGACATATAAATGGAAACTACACCAGCCGATTGATATTTTTGATGAGAATAATTGCTTGACGTTGGTTACAACAAACGAATGGGTAGATAGCAATAGTAAGCTGGCCGACTATTCGTTAGATTTCACAGCGACAAATAGATATTATTATGAGAATATAGAGTATGCTTTAGGTCATGGCGGCCCGGAATATGGGTTTTATGAGATTGATTCTACGTATCATTATAGTGGTAAGTATCCAGTACTTGATGATACTGTTATAAGAACAGAAAAAATCATGTTGGGAAATGAAACTATTTTTAGTTGCTATTGTACTATTAAAAGAGAAATACAGGGCAATCCTGGCGATGGGATTTCTTTTGTCTGGACTCCGGGCGCGATACCTGTAATGACTTTAGTTTCAGAAGGGGCAGCGCCATTAGGTCAAGATGGGAATCCTATTAGTGGTTATGGTGATGGGATGCGTGGCGCGACGGGTGCAGTTTCTGGTTACGGTATTTTTAATGAAACGATTGCTCCTGTGGGATTTACAAACCCCACAACAGGACGAGGCAATGTCCGTATCCCACCTGTTGTTATTGGATTTCAGAGCGCGAGTTCAGAGAAAGGGACAAGAAATTTAAAGGTTTTAGTGATTGATAATTCTAACGGGATAAATAACTACATTATGATATGCCAGTATGACCAAATAGACTTAACAAACACTTATTTGATTCCAAACACTAATGATGGTTCGTATGCCTCTCCACAGGTTAAGACTAAAGGTGGGAAGATTGGAACATATGTGGTGATTAAATATGTGTCACCAAAATCCCAAGGAGTAATCTATGCCCCGTCCATATCTTCAAGTCATACACAAATATCAGGGGTATCCTGTCAGATAGGGATTAATGGTGACTTTATGGCTTATACGTACTGTCTTAATACATTAAAGGGTAATGGTAATGATTATGCTTTCAGTAAAAGGATAGTAGGATTAATCTCTATGGCAGATGATACTAAGAAGGAATTTGAGTTAATGGATGATGATATAAATCTCAAAGACTTCGCGCATTTCCACGCGGCAGCCGTGGGGGTTTTATAGGAGATGAATTTTGCCATTTAACGCCGACAATTTTAATTCGTCCTTAGACCTGTTTGCCAGTGGCGACGGGACGTACGGCAACTGGAAGGTAGTCAATACCGCACATGCCACCGGCATAGATATAAATTCTACGAATCCGGGGTATTTGAGCATATACCCGACTGGCGTATCGGCTCCGACCGGCTCAACATTCACGGTGCCTTTTGTTTATCAGGATATATCGGGCGACTTCGACATTCACTTTGACACGAATAGTGCCTCGTATGGCATGGGACTTGTGGCTTATGACCCCGTGTCTAGTGCCGGTGGGGTTGATTGGGTGGGTGTTGTCAATAACCCGGGCGGTGATATATTTGCCAGCACTACGAATAGCAGCACTGTAACTAATCCCGTTGGCGGTAGCTCTTTTTCCCATTTCAGATTAACCCGTGTTGGGAATGTTTTCACTGGATATATCAGTTCTGATGGGTCAAGCTGGTCAGCGTGTTCTACGACTTACACCAGCACAGACTTTAATACCTCGATTCGCGTTGGTATAATCGCATGGAACTCAACCGCGATAGATACATGGGATGGCACAAGCTCCGGTGTACCATCAACTACTATGGATATATCTATGTCGCTGCCGATGTTTAAGGTGTCCGATACAGGTACGCAGACGGGCAATTTCATGGATATAGGCTTTCCTAAATTCGGCGTTGATATTGAGTTAGTGCCGGAGGCAGACATCTCTATGGCCCTGCCACTATTCGATATTGATATTGAAACGGTCACTACAGAGAGAATGGATATTGGATTGAGCTTACCTCGATTCAAGGTGTCCGGTGATGTTATTGCAGGCTCTTTTAATCAGATAGATATAGGGTTGCCAATGTTTACGGTGTACGCAGAGACGGCGGCATATGCTGAATTAGCCCTGCCCATATTCGGGGTGAACGCCACAGTCCTAACCGGAGCGGTTTCAAATGCGAATATTGGCTTTCCCAAATTTGGAGTTTCAATTGACGCTGTCTTGACGGCACTCATAAACGCTGATATATCCATGCCAATGTTCGGGGTTGACATCGATCTAAACAGGGGGGTTATTGCTTCATCTGATTTGTCCTTGCCGCGCTTCGGAGTTGACGCTTCGGGGTTTGCTGGTAGTCTGTGTGATATGAGTATGGTTCTACCTGTGTTCTCAGTTGATGGTAACTCATATCAGAGTATATTCGGAAATTCCGAATTTTCCTTACCGATGTTTATCGTCGAGGGCGTTGTCGTCAGCGATAAATCTGTTATCGTTAATGGTAAATCCCTTGAGACATTTATGACCGTCGTGATAAACACAACTACAAAGGCCGTCTCGTTTTACAAGGGATTTGATTTCAACTCCTATGGCCGCCCAGATAGCTTTACCCACTTGGCGGCAAACTCCTCAGGCATATATGAAATTGACGGCGACATGGACGACGGGCAGCCTATCAACTGTATGATGATGACAGGTATAAACGATTTTGGAATAGACAATTTAAAGCAATGCTTAGAGGCGTATTTTCATGCGCCCGTAGCCACATCTGCTCCAGTCCTTTTGAAGGTTATAGCCGATGATGGGCCTCAGCGGACTTATACGATAATCCCCGGACAGCGTACCTCACGGGTGGTATTAAGCCGCGGGGATATTGGCCGCCATTGGGAATTTAAGGTAGAGGGCGTAGCTCCTCTTGAAATCAATAGTATGAAGGCCGCGGTTACGCCTTTAAGGAGGATTCGATAAATGGCTGACGCAACTCCACAGGGATTAATGAATTATGCCTATACGCAAGCGAATAACTCAAGCGCTCAAGCATCGGCGTATGCTGAACGGCTGGCACAACTGGCAACAGTAGAATTCATAGTAGATATGCCGACGACTGACTTGGCGGCGTTGGATGCCAGTATAACCAATCTGTTGGGTATGATAAACACTATAAGCCCGATTTTAATAAGCGATGATATAAAGAAAAATATAACAGCCCCCGGCAATGACATCATCAACCCTATAACGGGAATCACAGTATCCGACTTCACTGATACCGTACCGGCACTTAATTATCCCACGGCGCCAACGCTTACAACGCCTGATGTGCCGACAAAACCGATTTTAAATGCGGTTACAGTTCCGGACAAACCATCTCTTACAATGCCAAAGGCGCCGGATATTGCGGGGTTGTCTTTTCCTGATAACCCTGGATTTGAATTTGAGGGCTTCACGGCGAGCGCGCCGACAGACAATGTAGGTGAGCCGACTAATTTGTTCTATTACAACGAGGCAGAGTTTCAGTCACTTCTGCAAAACCCTGTTATAACCGCGCTTATAAACGACATTGCGGGTGGCCTAGTACCTGATGAGGCATTGGACTACAACCTTGCTATATCCCGTATAGACAATGAAACGCAGAAAGCCCTTGCAGAGACAAGACGGACATTCACACAGTCGGGGTTTTCCATGCCGACGGGCGCTATGATTGCGGCCATGCAAGCAAGCCTCCTCAATTCCAACAATCAGAAGATAACGGCGGTGAGCGACCACGCCCTGAAGATAAGCGGCCTAAAAATAGACAACAGAAAGGCGGCGCTCGATAAGTCCATTCAGTATGAAGACATACTCCGAAAGTTCTTTGGCTCTCTATGGGAACGTACGCTTAACGCCGCGAAGTATCTCAATGACGCGGGGATAGCCGTCTACAACGCCCGGATTGAGCATTTTAAGCAGAAGTTGGCAGCCTACACCACCGACCTTCAGGTTTATTCGGAGAAGATAAAAGCCCTGTCTGTGAAGGCCGAAATCTATAAAGCAGAGATTTCAGTTGTACAGGTTCAATCCGAAGTACAGAAGACGCAGGTTGCGGTTTATCAGGCACAGTTATCAGCGGTTGAATCACAGATAAAAATCTATCAAACCACAATGGAAGCGGCGAAGATAGGGGTTGAAATCAATGCGGAGATAGTCAAATCCTTTGGAATAGAGGTAGAGGCATACAAGAGCGTCATTTCAGCCAATCAGTTGCAAATAGAGGAATACAAGGCGGCCACAAGCGCGGAGAATCTAAAGCTGGAGCCTTATAAGGCTGGCGTTGAAGGTTATAAAGCAGGGATTGAAGGCAAGAGGGTGACGGCTGATATAGCTAAGACGAACCTGAACGCCACAATAGAGGCTGGTAAACTTAAAATAGAGAAGTATAACGCCGACATTCAGCAGTACAAGGCTGATATAGAGCACGCAATGACGTATCTCCAGAGGCAGATAGAAAAGCACGGCGGTGATATACAGGCTTACAATACGCAGGGATACCTTGCAGAGAGGGCTTATAATCTCCAGTATCAGATTAAAAAGGCGAACGCGGACTTGAATGTCAGCAGCTCTGAACTACAGATAAAAAAGGCCGACCTTGAGTTAAGGCAGCAGATGAATAACTATGAACTGCAATTGAAGGCGAATTCGGAGATAGCGGGGATTTACAAGTCAATGGTGTCAGCCACGCTGTCTGTGTTAAATATGATTACGTCCTTAGAACAGCAAGTACCTTAAAGGAGATAAAGATTATGGCATATAATGACAGTGTTATTGACCCGGCAACTGGTGCGCCTACCCGAGTAAACAGATTCACCGATGGAACAATGAAAGATGATGCCGGTAATATACGAAACCCCGACGGGTCTTTGAACTCGACAGCAGAGGTACAGGCTGATGGGTCGGTTCTTCAGAAGTCCACAAATCCAACTGCAAACACATCCGGATACATACCCGGAGCCACGGGAGTTCCGGGCACTGGAACAGTATCAGGCATACCGGGCGCAGGCTCCAGCGCACCGATTCAGGATTCGGGTATACCGGGTGTGCCGGGTGCGGGAAGTAAATTGCCGGGCGCGGATGACCCAGCCATGCAGAGTTTATATAAAGCGAATGCCGAAGCCGGACAAAACCTGAACTCTATTCAAAGCGGTATGCACGCTTCTATGGGGAACATGGGGAGCGTTTATGCCCCGTTACAGGGGATGTTTGATACGGTTTTAAAGCTGGCAGGCGGTGTAGGGCAAAAGAAGATGGCAATGTCAGAACTACAAAACGCACAGAAGCAGTGGCAGGAGCGTGAGCAGCATCAGACGATGGCCGCTTATTATGGCGGTAGAGTTGGGGCTATGAACGATAGAAACGTGATAGGGCAGCAGAACGCCGACTCAAGACAACAGGATTCCGATACAAAAGTTGCCGCAGAGAACCGGAGGGCTGCCCATCAGGCAGTCATGGATGACCTTGACGCGCAGTTAAAGGCCGGTAGAATCAATGGGCAACAATACCTTGACGCTAAATATCAAGCGGAGGCGAATTTGAGGACGGCACAGACAGGGCAGATAACGGCGTTTACACCGAAGGCAACAGCGCCAGCGGTACCAGCAGCACCGCCATCTACTGGCGCACCACAGACAGGGATAAACCCTAACATTGCGAAATATGGGGCGGTTACTGGAGTTAAAACAGCGATGAATGGACAGAAGATTTATCAACACGCAGATAATAATTGGTATGACTGGAACGGCAATAAAGTTGGAGGGATATAATGGCTTGGAGCTATGACCCTGCAAACGACACAGAACAAACAACAGACGAGATAGCTGCGGCCAACAATGCCTTGCTTCGCAACCAGTCTAATACGCCTGTTCCGGCGCCCGCACCACAGACACAGACGCAACCGCTACCGAGGACCTCAACAAACCCGCAGGACATAAATACAGACCCTCAACTGCTTGCACAACTGAATGGGCAGAGTACATCTACGCAAACCACTTCACAACCGGCAGCGCAATCATCAGAACTCGACCAGTTGAATGGTATAAGCAGAGACCCTGCATTACTCGCACAGTTAAACGTACAGAGTGTTCCAACGTCACAGCCCGCGGCCAATGATGGTGTAAACAGAGACCCGCAGATGTTAGCGCAACTTAACGGGCAGCCTAAGCGGACATTCGGCGATATGATACAGGATATGTACAAGGGAAGTGCCGCAGAGTTTTACAGAGCAGCAGGTAAGATAGGAGAATTAACGGGCAGTCAATATCTTCAAGAATTAGGAGAGAACACCGCGGCTTACCTTGATAAGAATTTCGTTAATCGTGATTCGACTATGACGAAGGATTATCAAGATACGGCAACAGAAGTATTTGACAGGTACGCGGATGTAGCGACAAGTGCGATTAAAAATATCACTTTAGGTTATGGGCCGGATGCAGTAAAGACACCAGAAGACGCAGGTATAGGACATAGAGTAGCAACGTTTTTAGCGGGATTGTCGGGCGCGATGTTGCCGATGGCAGCGGGTGGTGAAATGGCCGCTGGCTTCGTGCCGGAGGCTTGGGCGACTGCCTCCAGTGCATTGGTAAGGCTTGGCTCAGGAGCATTACAATCAGCTATTGGTGGAGGCATTTACGGAGTGTCTAAGAGTGCTGAACCCGGAGAATCAGTAATAATGAATGGTATCAAAGAAGCGGGTATGTGGGCTGGTTGGCATTTGCCGGGCGCGCTCGTTGGAGAATTGGCCGGTAAGATAATGCCTGTTTATAAAACTGCAATGGAAAAAATATTTGAGCAAAATAAATTAGCAGAGGATTATCCTGAATTTTTTAATCAATTAAAGTCAGGGGCTTTTAATTCAGGTTGGAATGGTAATTATCACTCAACCGGATACGCCACTAATGTAGTACAAGGACTGACGGACAAATGGTTGGGATTACAGCTTGAGCCAGCAGAGAAAGCTGCCGTATCACTTGTTGGATATGGAAAAGCCGCCGCGACAGTGGGGACAGGAATGGCAATAGGAGCAGCACAACCAGCCAAAGATATGAACGAAAGAATGAGTAATATTGCTGTAATGAGTTTAGTAGCGCTTGCAATGCACGGCATGACAAGTATCGGAGGCGGCGAGCGCGGTTGGGCAAAGGAAGGAGAGCCGGAAGGGAAACCAGAGGAGGGCACTCCGACCGCAGGAGGGACAGAGACCTTACCACCGCAGAAAGAAATACAGTATCAGGACGTTGAAGGCCAGCCACAACAGGAAGGGGGATTTACAGGGCAGACGTATGACGTAACGCCACCCGCACCTCAAGGGCAATTGACAGATGAAGGGCAACGGCCAGTTGAAGGCCAGCCGCAAGTCCCGAACGCAAGGGAAGGCCAGCCGCAAATCACAGGCCAGCCGGTAGCCAGAAGCGAACAGCCAGCAATCAAGGGCGCTTCGGACTACTTCAATAATCCGGCGGTACAGACAGACGCTATGAGATTAGCCAATAAGAAAGCTGACACTATAGATACCTTCGGTGGTTTCGCACAAGGCGCAGACAGGCTATTGTTAGACCACGGATTTTCACAAGCGTCTTTGGACATTCTCAATTCGCAGGAAAAGGCCAACATAGCACAGCGAATACAGGAACAGACCGCTCCTGAAACCACACCAAACAAACCAGAAGCCGCAGGAACGGACATAGAGCCGCAGGAAGGACAGAACATGCCACCTGCCACAGAAGAGGGGAAGGCGGCCAGTACAGAAGGGCAGAAGCCGGATATACAGGCGCAGCTTGAGGCGTTGAAGGGTACGGCACAATCTGCATATCCAGAAAAGGTTCGATATATAAATAAATTGATTGAGAGTTATGGCGGTGGTACACCGATGTCATATAGTGCTGCGATGGATAAATTATTTAAAGAAACAAGTGATAAACCAGGTGCATTACAGCGGGTGGCGTTGGGAGAGGTTTCATCAAAAAATGTTGAAGAGGTAAGGCGAACTGCAAAAGAGGAAGGAAGAGATGTTGACGTAACTGGATATACTCATACCATTGATAACTCGTTTATAAACCATGTAATAGGTGGACATACTGATATAGCAAAAGAAAAATCACGAGGGCAGGAAGTTGTTACAAAAGAAGACATATTGCGAATTCCAGAAATCATAGCAAATCCTAACGATGTCAAATATCTCACAGAAACAAAGAAGAGCAAAGACGGTGTTCTATATACAAAGAGGATAAATGGTGAAATTTACTACTATGAAGAGATTAGGCAGGGCAGAAAAGAACTTGCGGCGGCAACATTGTTTAAAAAGAGGGCGACACTCGGCGAGCAAATGCCTCACACAGAGACCCCTCTCACACAGCCTAACCTGCTCCGAGGCTCCTCTTATGATTCTACAATACCACATCCAGCCGAGCCTGTCAAGGAGAATCAGAAGCCGACCATCGAAGAGCAGCTCAACAACCTGAAAGGAAAGAGAAAGAATCCTCTGTCGAACGAATCCGGCGCGGTGGATGTGGAGAAGATAAAGGAAGCAGGGAAAGAGGCCGCCGGTCATATAAAAGATTCATGGGACGAGATAAAAAATGTCTTAGCACCTGCCAGTGCGGGATTTGAGGCCAAGAAAGAAGCTGGCATGGTGAGAGAAAGTGCGGCGTATATGGCGCGTAAAATGGATATTGCCACAACGGCATTAAAGAAAGCCCGCGACGCGATGAGTAACATGCCTATGGAAGATAGATTGTCATTCATACGTGCCGTAGAGCAGGGCACTAAGGGTGAGTTAAGCCCTGAATTACAGGATGTGGCGGATAAGATTAAAAGGCTTCTCGACCAGCGCGTGGAGCAGGTACGGGCTTTAGGTACGGGCAAACTAAAAACGCTGATAGAGAATTACTTTCCTCATATATGGGAAAATCCCAAGAAGGCGGTAGCCGCGGCTGCGGAGTTCTACTCTAAGCGGCCATTAGAAGGGTCTAAGTCTTTCTTAAAACAGCGGACAATTATGACCGTAGATGACGGCTTAGCGCGCGGACTTAAACTAAAACTTGACAACCCGATAGATATGGCGCTATTCAAGATGGGCGAAATGGACAAGTACATTATGGCCCATAGCGTCTTAAACGAAATGAAGGCAAAGGGATATGCCGACTTTGTGAGAATAGGCAAAGCCGCGCCTGCTGGTTGGAAAAAGATAGACGATAAGATAGTCTCCGTCATGTATAAAACAGAAAAAGGTGAGAATGTCCTAAGCGGCCACTATTACGCGCCGGAGGATGCGGCACGGATTATCAACAATTACCTAAGCCCTGGACTTCGGGATATGTCGAAAGTATTTAAGGCGTATCTCGGCGTGGGCAACGTGTTAAATCAATTCCAGCTTGGCTTCTCAGGATGGCACGCGATGACAACAAGTGTCAACTCTATCATAAGCGGTGCGGCGGCTGGCATTGAGAATTTAGCGCATGGAGAGGTCAAAGAGGGATTAAAGAACATCCTCACATCTCCGGTAGCGCCGATTACAGATTTTAAGAAGGGCCTTGAGCTTGAAAAGGAATGGAGCAACCCGACAGGACAGGGCTTAGTAGGCAAGATGGCGGACGCACTCCAAGCAGGTGGCGGGCGCGCGCAGCAGGATAAGTTTTTTGCGACAAGAATGTGGCAGAAGATGACTGACGCCTTTAAGCAAGGTAGTTATGGTGAGGCCGCCTTGAGAGCGCCATTTGCATTGGCTGAGAAGGCCGCACAGCCGATAATGGAAAAACTTGTACCACGATTAAAAATGGGGGCGTTCTGGCGATTGGCCGAAGCCGAAATGAATAGAAACCCTGATATGTCCGTTAACGAAATGCGTCAGAAGATGGGCGACATATGGGACAGCATAGACAATCGCTTCGGTCAGGTGGTTTATGATAATATTTTCTGGAACAAGGTTACGAAGGATATTATGATGGCCTCTGTGCGTTCGGTAGGTTGGACGGGTGGTACAATCAGAGAGATAGGCGGCGCAGGTATAGACGCTGTAAAGGCTGTTAAAGGGATAGCAACTGGTAAGGCATCCGCTGATCTGATGACCCACAAGATGGCATATACTATATCCCTCGTCGGCATGACCGGCCTTGCGGGAGCGCTCACACAATACCTGATGACCGGCAAGAAACCAGAGAGTCTGACTGACCTTTACTATCCGCAGACGGGCAACCTCGACGAACGCGGCAACCCCGAAAGGATAAGTTTCCCGACATATATGAAGGACATAGTGTCCTATGGTAAGCACACGGGGCAAACCATAACGAACAAGGTACATCCGATGCTTTCTCTTGTATCAGATATTCTCAACAATAAGGACTTCTACGGCACGAAGGTTTACAACGAGGGCGACAATCCAGGGCAAAAGGCGTTAGACATAGGCAAGCATATAGGCGCGGCCTTTGAGCCGTTTGCCAGCAGAGGGATAAGAAAGAACCTTCAAAACAACGAGGGGAAGGTGAATTCTGAGACGCTCCTGCCGTTTGTGGGGATTACTCCGGCTCCGGCAGAGCTTACCAAAACAAAGGCGCAGAATCTTCTTGATGAGGAAATGCACGGACGCGCTCCTATAGGTGGACGCACGACAGAGCAGGCGAGACAGCACGATTTAAAAATACAGATAGAGCGCCTTATGAAGAAAGACGCACCGGCAGGCATAGCCTTATTACAGAAAAATCAAAGCAAATTCTCTCCGAAAGAGATGCAGCAATTAGTCTCTTATCAAAACAAACCGATTACGCCCTTTAAAGAGGCGTTCAAGCGCGCGCCGATAGAGGACGCACTGAAAGTCTTTGACGTGGCTACCCCGCAGGAGAAAAAAGAGTTGCTGCCGATACTGGCAAAGAATACCGAAGGGTTAAGTAAATTATCAGCGGATAGACGGGTGGCCGTTCTGGAGCAGATGAAGAGGTTGCAAACTGGTATATATTATCAGGCAGTTTTGCAATTCTAATTTCGGGCTGATTTCGGGGTAAGTATTTGTATTATATAGACAATATAGGGCTTAGAGGGTATCAGACGGTTTTGCAAAAAAGTATCGGAAATGCCTTTTTTTTACCGTTTAACGGCCTTTTTATGACTAAGTCAAGGATTTTTCTTAGTCAAAGCGTCAAAA
>JADFYL010000050.1 GCA_015233045.1 Nitrospirota bacterium
TTGCCAGTTCAATGAAATTATTGACATGGTTTGGCGCAGTCTCAGGATAAAATTTCAGACTAATCCTGCCAAAGCCTGTCTCTATTACCGCGTGTTCTTCTGCCATTTCCACTATCTCCTTTTTAGTTGCGGCTGTGAAAAAAATACCGCCGCATGGTATTGTTAAGTGTAGTAAAAATACCTTAACGGCGTCAACATCTTTTTTCTTTGCTGTCAATTCGGTGGTTATTCACATCTGACAAGACAATACCTGACAAGATTTGACAACATTGTGTCAACTGTGTTATTTTCGGTTAGAAGGCATGTGGCACATGCCCGTAGATTCAGCGCGTATGTGTAGTAACTATAGGGAGGCCTTAGATTTTAGAATTAATCCGTATGGTTGGCGGCAACGTGGACATCGTATTTTTTGTCTATGGGTTGTCTTTTGTTATGATG
Organism: Nitrospirota bacterium; assembly: GCA_015233045.1. Taxonomy (GTDB): domain Bacteria; phylum Nitrospirota; class Thermodesulfovibrionia; order Thermodesulfovibrionales; family Magnetobacteriaceae; genus Magnetominusculus. The sequence goes on from JADFYL010000050.1 coordinate 439, forward strand.
GGGCTTGCTACCTCGTTACAGCCGAAAGATGGCAGCAGGTTTAAGTGGACAGGTACGCTTTGGCTGCTGGCGGGCTTTGGGTTACTCCACGGGGTGAGCGAGTGGCTGGATATGTGGGTTGTTATTAAGGGCACAAATAGGACGTTTGATTTCGTGCGATGGTGTTGCCTGAGCTGTTCTTATACCTTTTTATTCGAGTTTGGAAGGAGGGTTATCAGGGTTTCGATAGCAGATTCTCCCTCCTGTCAATTGATGGCTTCCAAATACATGGGCTGGTGGTTGACTGCCGGGGCCGCGGGCATAGTAATTCTTATCAGCATAGTATATAGATACGTACCAAACCTTGATAGCGCCGCCGCAAGATATGTCCTGGGGTTTATGGGGTCGTTCATGACGGCGTATGGTTTTTATTCATACTACCGGTGTGATAAGAAAATGCTGTCAAAAATCAATGTCAAAAAATATTTTTTTATAACGAGTGCGGCCTTTTTTATGTATTCTATTTTGGGAGGATTGATTGTCAACAGGGGGGATTTTTTTCCAGCAAACATCCTCAACACCGAATCGTTCCTGCGAATAGTGGGGATTCCCGTTCAGGCATTGCGCGCAGTGGTTGCGGCCATTGTAGCATTTTCCATGATAAATATATTGAAGATATATAATTGGGAAATCTCAAACAGGCGAAGAGAAAACCTTCTAAGGCTACAGTCCTCGGAAGAGAGATATCGAACCCTTATAGAGACCATCCCCGATATCGTGTATATGGTTGACAAAGATGGGGTTTTTATGTTCGTCAATAGTGCTGTCAGTGCGCTTGGATATGAGCCAAGTGAACTTATAGGCCAGCATTTCAGCAAAATAATATCGCCGGAGGATGTGGAACTTATAAGCCGCGGCATCATCTTGTCAGGGCAGGTGGACAAGGCCTGTTGTGGACAAAAAAAACTGTTCGACGAAAGAAGGACGGGCGCAAGGGGAACTTTCGGATTGGAAGTCCACATAGTGAAAAAGAGACATCAAAACGCGGCTGCCGAAGGCGGCGGTTCTGATGTAATAATAGTTGGAGAGGTAAATAGCAGCGGTGTCTATGAGATCAATGAGGCATCAATGGAGAAGGAGTTTACCGGGACGCTTGGGCTGATAAAGACAAAAAAGACTGCCAGCGTATCAACTGGCGTCATCAGGGACATTACGGCACGCAAACGAGAAATGGAACAGTTAAGAATGTCTGAGCAAACGATGGAGGAAGTGGCTCAAAACCTCCAGAATATGGTGAACGAGGAGATAAGAAGCAAGTTAAAAAGAGAGCAAATCCTTGTTCAGCAATCCAAGCTGGCAACAATGGGAGAGATGATAGCCCTTATAGCCCATCAGTGGAAGCAGCCACTACATGTTATCAGTCTTATTGTCCAGGACCTTGAGGACGCCTTCGACTATGAAGGCCTAGACAGGGAATATATAAATAAAGCAGTTACAAGTGTTTTGGAGCAGATAGAATTTATGACAAAAACCGTTGATGATTTCAGAAATTTTTTAAGGCCCTCAAAAGAAAAAGTCAGGTTTTGCGCAGCAAAAGCAATAGAAGAGATACTCTTAATGAATGAATCGTTATTGAAAAGAAGTGATATTGTTATCTCATTCGATAAAAATGATTTATCTGATAATTATGAAATAACAGGTTATCCGAATGAATTCAAACATGTGGTTTTAAACTTAATAAACAACGCAAGGGACGCGATATTGTATTCGGGTAAGGAGGGCAGAATATCCATATACATTACAAGAAAAGACGATACGATAGCCATAACGATAAGCGACAACGGCGGCGGCATTCCCCCTGATATTATAGAAAAGATATTCGAGCCTTATTTCACAACTAAGCCAGAACAGGAGGGCACGGGCATAGGTTTGTGCATGTCCAGGACAATAATCGAAAACAGGATGGGTGGCAGGTTGACAGTCAGAGACATTGGCGGCGGCGCCGAGCTTCGCATAGAGCTGATGGCAGGGTAAAGCGGAAGTTTTTCGTTTATACCGCGACTTCCATCAGGGTTAGGATTGTACCAGGTTGCAGCAAAATGAGTAACAACCATTCGTATAACATGATCACTTAGACGCTTACTTATCTCTATTTTGGTGCCAATAATCAGGATAATTGTTTAACTTTCACTATGGTAAATATGTTATCATACGGGAGGGCAGATTTTAACTCACTTATAAAGAGGGATTTGGGATGACCATAGGAAGCGGTGCGGTATCAGAAGTTCATGTCGTAACGGGGGCGTTTGGATATTCGGGTAAATATATTGCTCAATCACTGCTGAACACTGGCGTTAAAGTTAAGACCATCACAAACTCACCAAATCGGCCTGATCCCTTTGGAGGCGCCGTTGAGGCGTTTCCGTTTAATTTCGACAAGCCTGACCTCCTCATAGACACACTTAGCGGCACCGATGTCTTATATAACACGTACTGGGTTAGGTTTAACCACAAGCTCTTTAAACACGCCGACGCCGTTGAAAACACGCTTACACTTTTTGACGCGGCCAAAAAGGCCGGCGTTAAGCGCATCGTCCATGTAAGTATAACAAACCCAAAAGAGGACTCACACTTGGAATATTTCAGCGGGAAGGCAAGGCTGGAGCGTGCGCTGATTGAATCCGGTATGTCTTACGCCATTGTCCGGCCAACTGTCCTGTTTGGCAAGGAGGATATCTTAATCAATAACATCGCCTGGGCATTGAGGACATTCCCCGTGTTTGGCATATTCGGCGACGGCAGCTACAGGCTTCAACCCATTTATGTGAAAGACCTCGCGGAACTGGCCGTTGACATCGGTAAAATAAAGGACAATATAATCATTGACGCCATAGGCCCTGAGACCTTTACGTTTAGAGGACTGGTTGATACCATCGGGGAAATCATCGGCAAACGAAGGCCAATATTGGCCATATCGGACGATCTGGGATATTATTTCGGCAGGATAATGCAACATATTACGGGTGATATACTGATTACGCGGGAAGAGATAGACGGCCTCAAGAGTAATCTGCTTTATGTACGCTCACAGCCCACCGGCCAGACAAGCCTTACCCAATGGCTAAAGGAACATGCCTCCACAGTCGGAGCGCGATACGCCAGTGAACTTGGCAGGCGAGTAAAAAGAACCGGCTCGTACAGTTAGACGCAAACGTGGTGGTGACCGCGACACAATTATTAATAAATTTGGTATAATTGCCCGATGAGCCTTATGACTTCCAGAGATGGGTCTGTGTACCCCAAAAAGCTGTTTATCTTTGTGCTGTTTTCTACGGTGTTGTTTTTTGCCGTAGTAGTTTGGCAGGGCTTCGCTTCTATCAGGGACATTGGCGCTGTGAAGGCAAAATATTTTCGCCTTCAGGAGCTTATCGGCGTTATTTTAGAAAACGACGAGGTGCTGACAATGTCCGCCCGCATGGGGGCCGCTTCTGGCGACCCGCAGTGGGAGAAGCGATACTCAGACGCCGACCCCATCCTCGACGCCGCTATCAAAGAGGCAATGAAACTCCTGCCTGACCAACAACTCCTTGATAGCATAGCCTCAACAGACGCCGCTAACATCGAGCTTGTCAAAATGGAAAAACAGTCTTTTGATTTAGTCCACCAGGGTAATTTAAAAGAGGCGTCAGACCTATTATTCAGCCAGCAATACGCAGACCAGAAGGCCCTATATCACGAGGGTATCAACAAGGCCGTACTGCACATGAAGGCCGCGATTAAAGACGCCCTGCAGAGACAGCAAAAGCGGGTATATTCCACTTTTTTAATTATGGCTGTCATCTTCTTAACAATGGTAATCTCATGGCTTAGGCTCCTCAAAACATACAAAGACTACAGCTACAGGCAGGCGCAGGCACTGGCCACCATGGCGGACTCGGAAGAGAAATCCCGGCTAATTGAGGAGACCGCCCGGCAGGCCGAAATCGGCAAGGTGCTGCAGACATGTATGACCTTCACAGAGTTCGGCAATGTGCTTACATCAAGCCTGGCCCCTGTTATGGGCCTCGTATATGGCGCATTTTATGTAAATAACCAGGCACAGGCAACGCTGCAAAGATTTGGCGGCTATGCGTGTGAGGACATGGACCGCGATCAAACCCTTAAATGGGGACAGGGACTTGTCGGACAGGCAGCGATAGACAAACGGTCAATTTCCGTAGAGCTTTCACCTGATGACAACGTCTCAACTCCTATCGGATTAGGCAGCCTGATTATCAGAAATGTCTTGCTTGTGCCGGTGGCGCATAAGGATGAGGTTCAGGCAGTTATAGAGCTTGCCTCTATGGGGCACTTCGACAAGAGACAGCTATTTTTTCTTGATACCCTGCTCCCTGTGGTCGCTATGAACATGGAGATTCTGTCGGCAAATATCGAAACCCGTGAGCTGCTCGAAAAAAGCCAGATTCAGGCGCTTGATCTCTCTGTCTCGCAAGAGCAATTAAAGGCGCGCGGGGATGATTTGGAGGCAAGCAGAGAAATCCTTGCCCAGGCCGAGGAGCGCAGCCGCCTGATTCTGACCTCCGTAAGCGATGGGATTCTTGGTTTGGATACCGACGGGAGGATTACATTTATTAATCCCGCCGTCTCCGCGTTACTTGGCTACACCGATGATGAGATGGTAGGGGAACGTATGCACGGGCTAATGCACTACGCATATCCCGACGGCAAAAAGTTTCCAATAGGTGAATGCTCCATGTTCCTGACATCTCAGGATGGGCGGTACAGGAAGATTGACAACGAGGTCCTGTGGCACAAGGACGGCACCCCGCTGCCGGTTGAATATACAACGACGCCGGTATACAAAGGAGACCAAATAGTTGGCTCTGTTATCGTGGTGCGTGATATTACCGAGCGTAAAAAGGCGGAGGAGCAGTTGCGTCTGGCCGCCTTCCAAAGCGACCAGGCGCTTGACCTGTCTAAGGCCGGCTATTGGCGTGTCCCTCTGGACGGCTCCGGCTGGTACAACTCCTCAGAGCGCGCCGCCAATGTCTTTGGCGATATTCCGCGAGAGGGCTGGCGCTATCGCGTCATGGAGGAATGGTTCGTAAATGTTGAGGCGGGAGATAAAGAGGCATCTGTAAAAACACTTGAAAACTTTACAGCGGCCGCCGAAGGACTCATCCCGGAATATAATGCGATCTATGCCTATAAGCGCCCGGTTGATGGTCGCGTAGTATGGATTCACGCCCTTGGCCGCGTGGTAAAGGACGCCACCGGCAGACCCACTGACATGTACGGCGTAACGCAGGACATCACCGAGGCCAAGCTGTCTGAGGACATCATACTAGAAAACGAGCGCCTTATGCGCTATATGCTGGAGTCAAGCCCTGTGGCCGTGCGCATCATGAACAAGAGGACGAATTCACTTATCTTTGCCAACCAGTCGTACGCCCGGATGTTCAACGCCAGCCTTGATGACATGCTCGGCATCAGCCCACGGCAGTTCTACCAGGACGGGAAGGTCTTTGATGAGTATTCAAAACGGTTAGCCAATGGTGAAGACCTCCTTAACCTGCTGCTTGGGCTTAGGACTGTTGACGGCGCTGACCTATGGGCGGTAGGTTCCTATATCCATGTAAAATACTCGGGTGAGCAGTGCATACTTGGGTGGTTTTTTGATGTGACAGAGCTCCAGAAAGCGAAGGAAATCGCAGAGGAAGCGACCAAGATGAAGTCAGATTTCCTTGCCAATATGAGCCACGAAATCCGCACCCCGATGAATGCCATCATAGGCATGTCGCACCTCGCCCTTCAAACCAATCTCGACTCAAGGCAGCGCAACTATATCGAAAAGGTTGACTCCGCCGCCAGAAATCTCCTCGGCATTATCAACGACATTCTCGATTTTTCCAAGATAGAAGCGGGCAAGATGCAGTTTGAAACTGTGGACTTCTACCTTGAGGACGTCATGGAACATATGGCTGACCTCTCTGTTGTGAAAGCGCAGGACAAGGGTTTGGAGCTACTGTTTGACATAGGAACGGATGTGCCGACAGCCCTGATTGGAGACTCCCTAAGACTTGGCCAGGTGCTGATTAACCTTGTCAACAATGCCATTAAATTTACCGAAAAGGGCGAAATTACTGTTGGCGTTCACCACATTGCCGGTGAGGTTGCCGATATGTCAGATACGGTACGGCTGCGTTTTGAAGTCACGGACACAGGGGTTGGCCTTACCGAGGCGCAGCGTAAGAAATTATTTACGGCATTTTCTCAGGCGGATAGCTCCACCTCACGCAAGTACGGCGGCACCGGACTTGGGCTTACTATCAGCAAGCGCCTGGTGGAGATGATGGACGGAGAGATAGGTGTTGAAAGTACCCCCGGCGTGGGCAGCACATTTTATTTTACCGCCAAATTCGGCCTGCAAACCGACCAGCAGCCACTCTCAAACACATCTGATGACCTGACAGGACTGCGCGTCCTGGTGGTTGACGATAACTCAAGCGCCCGTGAGATAATGCTCTCCATGTTAACCTCTTTTAATTTCGACGTCTCCTCCGTAAACAGCGGAGCGGACGCCTTAGCCGAACTTCACCGGGCACAGCAGCAAAATAAACCTTACAGATTGGTGCTTATGGACTGGCAGATGCCGCAGATGGACGGTGTGGAAACTATTAAGCACATTCGCTCAGACGCCAAACTGTCCAATACGCCGTCCTTTATAATGGTAACTGCTTACAGCAGGGATGAGCTGACGCAGCGGCTGCAGGACACACAGATTGAGGGGCTGCTTGTCAAGCCGCTAAGTCCATCAACATTGCTTGACAGTATTCGAAACTCCTTTGGCAAAGATGTCGCACAGCACCCACGCAGGCAGCAAAGGCAGGATAATTACAAAGAAGCCGAGTCTCTTGTACGTGGGGCATACCTACTACTCGTTGAGGATAACGAGGTCAACCAGGAACTGGCCCTTGAAATCCTTCGTGGGGCGGGTGTGCGCGTTGACGTTGCCAACAACGGTGTTGAGGCGGTTCAGATGGTTGCGAAAGCCGACTACGACGGTGTGCTTATGGATTGCCAGATGCCCGTGATGGACGGCTTTGAGGCCACGCGCAAGATTCGTGAGGATAGGCGCTTTGCCGCGCTCCCCATACTTGCTATGACCGCAAACGCGATGGCCGGAGACAAGGAGAAGTGCATCGAATGCGGCATGAACGGCCATATTGCCAAACCCATTGATATGAACCAGCTATTCAATACCCTGGCGCACTGGGTTAAGCCTAAGACTCCGACGACGGCCATAAGTGACGTCCATGAGGCGGCAAGGGACGATAAGCTGCCCAATATCGTCGGCCTTGAAATATCAAACGCCCTGAACCGCGTCGGGGGAAACGTCACGCTCCTGCGTAAACTAATCGTTCGATTCCGCGAGACACAGGCCGACGTGATAACACGAATTAAATCGGCCTATGAAAAAAGCGACTTTGAAACCGCAACCCGTGAGGCACACACACTTAAAGGGCTTGCCGGTAATATCGGGGCGGCTAAGATGTTCGATTTGGCGGCCACACTGGAAGGTATTCTGAACAGGGGCGGGACAGGCAGCGTATCTGAGGCGATTGAAGAGGCAGAGACTGAGCTAAATGGCCTGCTTGGAAGGATTTCTATGGAGATGCCGCATGAGGCTGGGGCGGTAAGGCCGCCTGTCGCATTGGATATGGACGCGCTCAGTGGTGATTTAAGAAAACTTGCGGCGTTCTTGGCGGACGATGATTCGCAGGCCGCCGATATGATAGACTGTGTGGTTGATATGCTCAAATCAGTGGGACATTCAGGAGTGGCCAAGAGGGTGCAGACAAGCATCACGAATTTTGATTATGAGGAGGCCCTGACACTGCTCAAGGAGATTGCGGTGACAGTTGGGGTGGACATTTGATGGCGCGGTTAAATTTGAGACGATATATCACAACAGGCTTCATAGTACTGCTGATTGCCACGTTGTTTTTTACTAAACCCGCGACGTTATCTGAGGCCGCCTCCGAAGGCATGACAGTAGCGTTGACGCCGCAGGAGAGGGAATTCATCAAGGGCAAAAAGGTGCGCTTAGGTGTGGATTCGGCGCGTCCGCCTTATGAGTTCATTGACGACAAAGGGGTATATTCGGGCATGAGCGCCGGCTTTATAGAGACCTGTGCTAAGCGTCTTGGGGTTGAGATTGTCCTTGTGCCCGGCCTTAATGTCGGAGCTGCCATGAAGAAACTGAAAGACGGCGAAATAGATGTCATCCCAAAAATCTCGCCCGACCCGCAACGCACTAAGGATATGCTGTTTACAAGGCCATATTCCACATTTGCCGCGGTTATTGTCACACGTCAGGATGTTCGATACATAAGCGGTGTGGATAATCTTGAGGGCCTTAAGGTAGCCGTGCTAAAGGGCCTGATAGTGGAGACACGCGTCAGGCGGGACTACCCCAATATGCCTCTTATATCGCTTCCTGATATACGCACCGCACTGTTGGAACTTTCCGCGGGCAAGATAGATGTGCTTATTGATAACCTTGCAATTGTATCCTATAACATAGACAGGCTTGGGCTTAATAACCTTAAAATAGCCGGCCAGACCAAATATCAATATGACATGGCCTTCGGAGTTAGGAAAGACTGGCCGCTGATGGCCTCCGCCCTTGATAAGGCCTTATCAGGCATGTCGAAACAGGAAAAGGCCGAAATAACCGACCGGTGGCTCAACGTGGAATATCAGCCTGGGATTAACTGGAGGGTGGTTGGACCGATTGCCGCGGCGCTGCTCGTTATAATTGTTTTTGTGGCCATTTGGAACCGTCGCCTGAGCGCCGCGGTAAGCCAAAGGGATGCAATTCAAGAGGAGATGAGGCAATATGCCAAAGAACTTGAGTCCCGCGCCGCCATAAAGTCGCATATCTCACAGATATCCGCAGTGCTTCAAAAGGCGGTGGCGAACGAGGAACTGGCCCGTGAGTTTCTTTCCCTTGCAGTGCCTCTGCTTGGCGCGGCCTATGGGGTGTTGTATATCTTTGATAAGAATGAACAGGTGCTGCGCTCATCGGGCGGCTATGGCTGCGACATGAAAGACAGGACATTTGCCATTGGGCAGGGACTAGTCGGGCAGTGCGCGCTGCAGCGTGTGCCGATTACTATGAAAGGACAATCGGGTTCGGGCATTGTCATCAACTGGGGAATGGGCGAGGCCTCCCCTGCCGTGATTACCCTGCGCCCTGTCATACAGAACACTGAACTTGTTGGGGTTATAGAACTGGCAGGCATGGCGGCTATGAGCAAAGACGCCCTCGCACTCCTTGAAGAGTTGACGCCCATAATTGCCGTGAACATAGAAATCCTTAACCGCAACCTGCACACCAAACAACTGCTTGATTCAACTCAACAGCTTGCCGATAAGCTGAACTCCCAGCAGAGGATACTGAAAGAGACCGAGACATGGTACCGTGACATCATCGAATCCTTACCCGATGGAATACTGGTAGTGAACCAGACAGGTGAAATAATTCTAACCAACCTTATGGCCGACAAGATATTTGGATATGGCCACGGGGAACTTATTGGCAGGAGCGTTGACATACTGGTGCCGGGGGCAACGCGTGCGCAGCACCCCGCTAAACGTGACGCATTCTTTAAGATGTATGAAACGTGCCACAAGGAGATGGGAATTGACGTTCATGGAGTTACCGTTACAGGGGTACGCAAAGACGGCTCTGAGTTTCAGGCGGCATTAGGGCTGTCGCCATTGGCAGAGGATAGTTCAAGGGGGATATGTGTCTGCGCCTCAATCAAAGATATTTCAACATTAAAGCGCCCATGAAGCCCATGAGAATTGAGGGTGTGGGATGTGTGATTATTAACCGAACAGGATATTACTATTTTGCACAGGATGATTTATTATGTTGACAATAACGTATCCAATAATTATACTAACGCTGTGACAGATAATGTTGTGCTTAACACTGACTTTTCGGATTTACGTCTTGTTAAAAGAGGTAAGGTAAGAGACGTCTACGATCTCGGCCAGCACCTCCTGTTAGTGGCAACAGACAGGTTGTCGGCCTTTGATGTGGTGCTCCCGGATGGTATCCCTTCCAAGGGCGACGTGCTTACCGCTATTTCGGCCTTTTGGTTTTCCCATGTAGAGACAATTGTTAATAATCACATAGTTGCAACAGATGTAGATGCCTTCCCCGATGCCTGTCAAAAATATAGGGAAATACTCAATAAAAGGACGACGCTTGTTAGGAAGGCAGGCCCGCTTGCGGTGGAGTGCATTGTCAGAGGTTATTTATCAGGCTCCGCGTGGAAGGAATATAAGAGAGAAGCCACAGTGTGCGGGATTAAGCTGCCCGGTGGATTAAAAGAATCAGAGAGGCTGCCAGAACCCATTTTTACGCCGAGTACGAAGGCCGAAAAGGGACATGATGTGAATATTTCTTTTGATGAGACGGTGGCAATAGTCGGGAGCGATATTGCTGAAAAGTTAAAAACTCTGAGCCTTGCGATATACCACAAGGCGGCTGATTACGCACTCAGTAAGGGTATCATAATTGCCGATACAAAATTTGAGTTTGGCGTCTTAGATGGGCAGCTAATCCTGATAGACGAACTATTAACCCCCGATTCCTCGCGCTTCTGGCCGCTAATAAACTATGCGGCGGGTAGGGCGCAAGAGAGTTTCGACAAGCAGATAGTCAGAGATTACCTGTTGACATTGGACTGGAATATGGATTACCCGGGGCCTAAGCTACCGGCTGAAATCATTGCTAAAACCTCTCTTAGATATAAAGAGATACTTGGGATACTAACATGTTAGAAGATGATAAACAATTAATTCTTACCTGCGGCTGGTGTAAGAAGATAAAAAATGACGCCGCATGGCAGACCGTTGAGGAGTTTCTTAATTCGATGGGTTATGCCAACATTACGCACGGGATGTGTAGTGAGTGCTCAGAGAAGATATTCCAAAAAAGGGTCTATCTGGAGAGTTATCAGAATATATGCAAGGCCATAAGTTCAAGTATCGCTTTAGATGAGGTGCTGAATCTGATTGTTACAAATATCGTAAGGGTAATGAACGTCAAGGCATGTCTTTTAAGGCTGATAAACAAAAAACTAAGGACTTTAGACGTTGCCGCTTCATTCGGGCTATCCGACGATTACGTTAACAAGGGGGCGGTGACCTTTGACCAGAGTTTGGAAGACGCGATGTCGGGCAAGCCTGTGTCCATATACGACGTTGCTGACGATAAGAATTCGATATATTTTCATGCCGCAAAAAAAGAGGGTATCAGGAGCATCATGAGTGTCCCGTTGCGATTCAAAGACGATATTATCGGGATAATGAGGATGTACACGGCTGAGCCGAGAAACTACTCGGACGAGGACATGAAATTTGTCTCAGCCATAGCTGAGCAAGCCGCGATGGCGATAATGAACGCCAAGGAGTTTGAGACTATCGTATCGCGGGAAAAGGAATACCTGAGGGTATTTCGGGAGATATCCAAGGCGTTAAGCTCTTCGCTGAACCTTGAGGAAATCCTCAATATGATTGTCAGGACAATCCCTGAGGCCATTCAGGTAAAAGGGGCTACGATAAAACTTATAGACGAGAAGACGAAAAAGATTAAGCTGGCGGCCGCCTATGGGCTGAACGAGGATTTCCTGACAAAAGACCCCGCGGGGAAGGAACTCAATATCATGGAGGCGCTAAACCACCTGTACTCACAGGGGTCATCGCTGCCTTTTCTAAAGGATAAGGATATGAATATCCTTGAGGAGCTGAACTATAAATCGGTCTTTATTTACGATGCCACGACAGACCCCAGGGTCATGAATAAAAAAGACATAATAGAGGAGGGCATAAAAAGCATCCTCTCAGTGCCTATACTGGCAAGGGGCAAACTAATCGGCGTAATTAAATTGTTTACCGGCTGGCTTAGGAATTTCGCACAGGAAGAGGTGGACTTTGTTACGTCCTTAGCCGAGCAGTGTGGACTTGCGATAGTCAACGCGACCATGTATGAAAAACAATATAAAGAGGTAACATATTTAAAAACTATTCAGGAGATAACAAAACTCAGGACAAAAACGAAGGATTTCAACGAGGTATTAAATCACATCGTTAAACGCCTGCCTGAGATAATGAATACAAAGGCTGCAACCATACGGCTGTTGAACCGGGAAAATGAGAGACTTGAACTGGTGGCGGCCTCTGGCCTGAGCGACGAGTACCTCAACAGAGGCTCGATTGAGTTTGAGGAAAATATAAAGATTGCCCTCAAGGGAGAGCCTGTAGCCATCCACGACGCGGCAAACGATGCGCGAATGATCTTCAACAAAGAGGCCCAAAGGGAAGGGATTAAAAGCATTCTCGTCATCCCCCTGATGCTCTACAATAACATTATAGGCGTCCTGAGGCTCCTGACCAGCGAGCCGAGGGTCTTCACAAGCGATGAGATAGACTTCGCCATGGCCCTTGCGGAGGAGGCTGCGATAGTAATCGAAAATGCCCGTCTGCAAAATAAAATATAAGTTGAGCCAATTGCAAAACACAGATGCTCTCTGTACCTTCAACTTCCTGGATTCCTGCCTTCGCAGGAATGACAGACAGGGGAATACAACATCATGGATTCCTGCTTTCAAGGAAATGACAGAAAAGGGGATATTGTATTCTGTTGTCTGTATAGCCTCTGAGCATGTTGTCATTCCAGCGAACGCTGGAATCCAGTCTTTGAGGACAAAACTCAACGGGGCATGTATGTTCATTTCGCAAATGGCTCACTTGCAAGCCACCAGTTAATGGCCCCCTACGCACGCGTAATATCATACCTTAAGATGATTAAATTCTCGCATTCGTTGTTTGCGCTGCCGTTTGCCTTCTCCTCGGCCATTTTAGCGGCAGGGGGGCTTCCGCAAAGGAATAAGATACTCTGGATAACGGTTGCGATGGTATCAGCCCGTTCAGCGGCCATGGGATTGAACAGGGTAATAGACAGGAGGATAGACGCCCAAAACCCGCGAACAAAGAATCGTGAAATCCCCACCGGAGTTATCACCGTTGCCGACGCGGTGGCCTTTGTGGTGGTGTCTTCGATTATCTTTGTGGTCTCGGCATACATGTTAAATCCCCTGTGTCTTATGCTCTCTCCGGTAGCGCTTGCCATCATATATCTCTATTCTTACACGAAGCGATTCACATGGGTCTGCCATATAGTGCTTGGGGTGGCCATAGCCTTTGCGCCGCTTGGGGCGTGGATAGCGGTCAAGGGGAGTTTTACCATTGAGGCGGTGCCACTGCCAGTGGCAGTCGTGTTCTGGCTGGCGGGGTTCGATATTCTCTATGCGCTTGCCGATATGGAATTTGACAACAGCCACGGGCTGCATTCTATACCTCAGCGCTTCGGCATAAGGACGTCTTTGTATATAGCGCGGGCGTTTCATATGGTTACGTGGATTTTCTTAATCATATGCGGCGGCGTATTTCATATGGGAATAGTTTATTATACCGGGATGGCAATCGTGGCCGGTCTCTTAATATATGAGCACAGACTGGTCAGGCCGGGGGATTTAAGCAAGCTCAACATGGCCTTTTTCAATATGAACGGGTATATCAGCATAACGGTGTTGGTGTTTATCACGTTTGATAAGTTGTTTAGATAGAGGAAGATAACAATGGCCGACGGGGAAGTGTATAAGATAAAATTAGATGTGTTTGAAGGACCGCTTGATTTGCTCCTGTCGCTAATTCATAAAAACAAGATAGACATCTACGACATCCCGATAGCCTTTATCACCGGACAGTATCTTCAATATTTAACTATTATGAAGGATTTAAACATTGATGTCGCAGGTGAATTTATCGTAATGGCGGCCACACTGATACACATAAAATCAAAAATGCTGCTGCCAGCCGAAGAGAGGGTAGGGCAGGAGGAAGAGGAAGACCCGCGCCTGGAGCTGGTTCAGAGATTAATCGAGTATCAGTCGTATAAGGACGCGGCATTTTCACTAAAGGAAAAGGAGGCGATTTGGGAAAACATATTCTCAAAGGAACCCGATTGGGCAATTGAGGGCGCTAAGATACAGCAACAGCCATACCTGGTTGACCTTAGTCTGTACGACCTTATAAAGGCGCTTCAGTGCGTCATGGACAAAAAACCCTTTGAGATAAGGTCTATAACAAAAGAGAACTTGACCATTAAGGATAAAATTGCTATTATTACGGAGAGGCTTGAGCTTGAGAAAGATAGGATACTATTTTATAGTTTTTTTACAGACGCGGCAACGAAAATGGAGGTCATAATAACCTTTCTTGCCCTGCTTGAGATACTTAGGTTGGGGCTTGCTTACGCGTTTCAGGACGGTGAGTTTACGCATATATGGATAAGAAGACGTTGAACACGGGATTTGCTGAAGGTAAAAAAAGGATGGTGGTGGGGTTATGATAAAAAGAATGAATGTGAGATATTGCATCAGCGTATTGTTTGTGTTAACGATGGTAGTGTCCTGTACAAGTACCATGACTACCCGGACTGTAACACCACAGGTGGATAGTGATAATAACAATAGTAGTAATAGTAAGAAAGATAGTCAGGTCAAAGGGCACTATGCCCATGGAGTTTCAAAGATGAGGGAGGACGACTACCAGGGCGCCTTTGTGGAATTTAAAAAGGCGCTTGAGATAGACCCAAAGGACAAGGACTCCTTAAACGCCCTTGGCCTTGTTAATCATCGGTTTGGTGATTATACAAATGCAAAGGAGGCATTTCTAAAGGCAATCGCCTCAGACAAGAATTTCTCTGACGCATATAATAACCTCGGCATAACCTGCGCCGTCATGGGCCAATGGGCCGAATCCATAGAGGCGTTTAGAAACGCGTTAAAAAATCCCCTTTACGCCACACCGGACAAGAGCTATCAAAATCTTGGATTCTCCCTATACAGGCTTGGCAAATACGATGATGCCATCAAGTCTTTCAGGGATTCCCTTTCGAGAAATCGAGGCAACATAGGATCATACTTAGGCATAGCCCTCTGCCACAACGCCGCCGGACGATATGGTGAGGCTAACGACGCACTGATGGAGGGGATACGCCTTGCCCCGGAGTATAAGGGCAATGTTCAAAAGGCACAAAAAGACTTTGAACAGAAAAGGCGCTCAAGTACCGGCATAACCGCGCAGGACTATGCAAACTACCTTGAGATATTAAATTATTGATGGGCAGATGATGGACAAAGTCGCATACCTGCAGACATGGGGCTGTCAAATGAACGTCCACGACACGGAGAAAATAGCCGGGGTTCTAAGGGATGAGGGCTACGCCTTCACCAATGAACCAGAGGATGCCGCCCTGATAATCCTCAACACATGCAGCATCAGAGAGAAGGCAGAGCACAAGTTTCTGTCAAGACTGGGGTATTTTAAACGTCTGAAAAGAAAGACCCCGGGGCTGCAAATAGTCGTCGCAGGCTGCATTGCCCAGCAAGAGGGCGAGCGGTTTTTGATAGACAACCAATACGTAAACTTTACATTCGGGCCGCAGAATATAGCAAAACTTCCAGAACTCATACGCAGAGATAGACGAAAGGCCGCCGTAGAGGAAAATCCCGCATTGGCAGAGACAGATATTGCCGCAGTGAGAGGCGACGGCACAAGGGCATGGGTAAATATCATGTACGGCTGTAACAACTTTTGCAGCTACTGCGTCGTTCCACACACGAGGGGCAGGGAGCGCTCCAGGCCAATGGACAGTATTGTCAACGAGATAAGAACACTCTCAGGTGAGGGCTATAAGGAAATAACCCTGCTCGGTCAAAACGTAAACTCATATAAAGACCCAAAGAATCGTTTTGATAATCACTCTTCTTTCCCACGGCTGCTTGAAGCCATAAACGAGATAGAAGGGATTGAGAGGATTCGCTTTGTAACGTCTCACCCCAAGGACCTCTCCCTGGAGTTGATTCATGCAATAAGGGATTTTAACAAGGTGTGTGAGCACATACACCTGCCGCTTCAGTCAGGCTCGTCACGAATCCTTTCACTGATGAACAGAAAATACTCCTACGCGGAGTATCTTGATAAAATAACCACCCTAAGAGGACACATACCAGGTATAACAATCACATCGGACATAATAACCGGTTTTCCCACCGAGACCAACGAAGACCAGCAACAGACACTTACAGCGTTAAAAGAAATCGAATTCGATGGAGTCTTTGCGTTTAAATACTCAAAACGCCGTTACACGCGGGCCGCAGAGATGGAAGGGCAGATTGGAGAGGATATTAAATCAGACAGGCTTAAAACAATCCTTGAATTACAAGATGTTATAACAGATAAAATAAACAGGCGGCTTCAGGGTCAAAAGGTGGAAATCCTTGTCGAGGGTGAAAGCTCCTCAGACGTAAATCATTGGACAGGCAGGACGAGGACAAATAAGATAGTTAATTTCACACCCGAAAAATCCATTAAAAAAGGAATGCTTATCACAGTAACCATAACAAACTCCTTTAGACATTCGCTGCAAGGCCGTCCAGAAGGACTATTGGCCAGTAATTAAGGGCAATTAAGAGTAATGGGTAGTGTAGCATTAGAAATAAAGCAGAAATTGCCCGTGCAGGTAGTGAGAGCAGAGGGTTTCCTTGATTCCTGCCTTCGCAGGAATGACAGAGAAAGAAACAGGAATGACAGATTTAGGAGTACATGTGTTCTGTCTTGTCTGTCATTCCCGCGAAAGCGGGAATCCAGAAGAGGAACTTTCTACAGTAATTTTCTAATGCGTTTGCCCTGGGGTAACAGGCGGTAATGAAATTTTGTGTGCTGACCCTTGGCTGCAAATCCAACCAATCTGAAAGCGGTCTGATAGAAGACCTTTTGGTGGGAAATTCCCATCAAAAGGTATCGCTTGAAGAGCGGCCAGATGTCTGCGTAATAAACACATGCAGCGTTACGGCTAAGAGCGACTACCAGTCGAGGCAACTGATAAGGCGAGCGTTGAAGGCGGGGGCGTCGGTAATAGTGACGGGCTGCTATTCAGAGCTTAACGCCCACCAGATAGGACAGATAAGCAAGGAAGTCGAGATCGTAAAAAACGAGGACAAGGGCGCGTATTTCAAAGATAAATTCGGGCCGGGCACAAATCTCAGGTCAACAAATTATGGAAACAGCCGCGCCTTGCTAAAGATACAAGACGGCTGCAACGCCTCCTGCACGTACTGCATCATACCACAAACCAGAGGGGCGTCAAGGTCAAGGCCAGTGGAGGAAATAATCAGCGAGGCCAAAGATATCGAGGCGGCAGGGTTTATGGAACTTGTCATAACGGGGATTCATATAGGCTATTATGGGGTTGATCTGAATCCTAAGATAGAACTTTCAGAACTTATTGAAAACATATTGGTAAATACGAATAATTTAAGAATCAGATTGACCTCAATAGAGGTAAGTGAAATAACAGGCAGACTTATTGAACTCTTTGAAAACGACAGGATTTGCAACCACATTCACGTACCACTGCAAAGCGGTGACGATCAAATATTGAAAAAGATGAACAGGCCATACAGCACCGCTGACTTCAGGGCAACCATATTACGCCTTGCGAAATCTATTGATAACATATCAATTGGTTCTGACGTCATCGTCGGTTTTCCTGGTGAGACTCATGATAATTTTAAAGATACCTATGGATTTATCTCATCCATACCACTGACGTATCTGCATGTATTTCCATATTCAAAGAGAAAGGACACGAAGGCCGCGGCCATGTCTGGGGCTGTGGATGAAGGGATAAAAAAACAGCGTGCGGCGTGCCTTAGAGGATTGTCTGATGAGAAGAGGCGTGCGTACATGTCTGGCCAAGTTGGAAAAATCCTGTGCACGGTAGTTGAACGCATTGAAGGCGGCGCATTTGGCGGCACAACGGGAAATTACCTGAAAATAATATCAGAGACAGTGCCTGGATATGAAGTACGGGAAAAACGCCTTGTAAATCTCATAGTTACTGGACAAGAAAACGAACGTCTTACGGGAAAGCTGATAATAATCTGATAACCTGCCATTTTATAAAGAATAATCAATTGCTCAATAGTTAGACAATAACGGTAGAAGCGCGCAAACAGGGCTGCTGCAAGGCAAATTCACATGATTACCGACAATTTATCAACAAAACATGTTGATA
>JADFYL010000174.1 GCA_015233045.1 Nitrospirota bacterium
TAAATCGGCATAGTCTTTGCGTTGCCCTTTAACTGCCTCTCGCCTAACTCGTCATCTACCCAATTAAGCGCCCTGTCCTTAACAAATATCGGCCCCTTAATAAACGCCGCGGGAAACTTAACGAAGTAATCCAGAAACTCCTCAAGTGCCGTATAGAAGCCCCCCTCTTGCAGTTGGTCTTCTATGATGTTGGTGATTTCCTCTATTGAAGCGGCCGTTGTTTCCTTGACATGCGCCTCAGGTACGTGGCGAATACCTTTGCGGCTATATCTGGTTTGCCTTTTTCTTTGGCGTTTTGCAGAATCTGTCTGTATGTCAAGCCGCTGTCAGGGTTTTCCAGCTCAACGAACTTCTCGAAATTCGGGTCTTTGTTCAGGCTCATTATATCAAAGTCTTTTACCCCGTAAGCCTCAAGGTGTTTATTGGTTGCCGCTACCAGTTGCGCAACGCCCTGGGCGGCCGCCGCTGCCTGAACCTTATCAAGCCCCATCTTTAGCGGCTCTATTTCAGCCAATCTCGCGTTTAGGGCTGCCTCTATCAGATTTACCACGTCGTTGTATGCCTCCGGAGCCTGTGTTTTCAGAAATGCACTCTTTTCTCTCCAATCTCCAAGAGGCTGCGCCGCGGCGGACTTGTATTTCTCCTCAAGCGCCCTCAATTCGTTCTGATGCTGCTCCTTAGACACATACTGCGCCATATCCACGGCCGGCGCTGCGAGAGTCTCAACGGCGGGTGTGGCAGAGGAGGTAGGGACGGGGGTTCCCAAAGGCCGCCGGATTGCCGCCCCTTCTCCTCCGTCCCCGCCTTCGCCGCCATCAACATTGCTTTCAAGCTCCTCCAAAAACCCCGGTGGCAATAGCGGTGTATCATCAATTTTAATATCCTCAGTAAGTTTAAACATATAGTGTTTGCCTCCTAAAAATGCGCCTCACTGCTATTAACCGGCGCTGTATAGGTTTTACCCGCCGATGCGGGCAATGTTATTTTCGTCCTCGTGTATTTTGCGATCGCGGCGGCCATAATCAAATCGTCGTGCCGTCCCTGCTGTGCCCCGAACCGCCCCTGCTCGTCCTGCACATAAGTCAACATCTCCAGAAATATATCCCGTGACACCAGGCCGTGCGTATTTTCCCTAAACTCCATAATCAGGTTGTCTATCAACGCCGGTTTGCTGGCCGTTGTTGTCAGCCAGCCGTAACGTGGAAGCGGCCTGTTTGGCGGCTCTATATGTGTCTCTGTCCAGAGTTTTGCCGTCGGGTATAGAAGCGTCTTAGTCAGCGCCATCACTACGGCCATGCCGTGGTTATTGCGCTCCGGGACAAGGTGAGCCGTGTTGTAATATATCCCTAACCAGTACAAGACCTTTGCGAATATATCCGGGTCGCAGTGTCCGTGCCACTGGGCAACCTGTTTGCCTGTGATATGATGCACGACAACCGCCGCTGAGTAATCGCCGTGCTCTAACCCCTCCGCCACGTCAGCCCCTATTACGTATGAATGCCCTGGCCATGGATTTGCCCATACCTGCAATAGCCCTCTGGCGTTTGGTTGCGCCTCGCCGGTGGACGTGGCAATCTCGTATCTCCCCTCGGTCGGCTCCGGTGCGCTCTCCATGAGCGCCATGACCTTGGTGTTATCAAACACAGCGCGGCCAGAGGTGAGAAACGCCTCTGTGTCGTTGCCGGGGTATTCCTGATGAAACGTATCAATGTCGCCCTTACAATCGTTAGCTATACACTTGCGGCGCCAACTAATATGTCCAAGCTCCAGGTTATAAGTTTGCATGAGTACTCTCTCATCGTTAGTCAGGTCAGAGGCGTTGATAGTGTTCGTGGTATCCTTGTACTTGTCAAAAGCAAAAAATGGGATAAAAACGCTGCTGTATTGATTATCAGGGTCAGCCTTATCATCCACGTAGCAGCGAAACTTAGGTTTGCCATCATCCAAGTATATCTCGTACTTGTATCTCGACATGATGTAATAGTCGTAAAACTCTCCGCCCAAGCCCTTGGCGGTACTTTCCAACATGACTTCCGTATCAGCGTCGGCCTCCTTAGGAACAGCTTGCAATACCGATGTAAGCACACTCCTTGCCTTACCGGCAGACCATTTGGCCACCTCAGACAGGTGCAGGTAATGAAAAAGCTGACCGCTGCCAAAATCAGCCTTATCCGCCGTGCCGACAACTATTGAACTGTCAAGTCCACCCGGCCCTGTAGGTTTGTTAAAATCAAGTTTACGCGTGGAGTTATACCGTGTTGCCGGTCTCACGACCTCTGGATGGTAATCATACATGCGGCGTATCATGCCAAACACCGCGGCTGTGGCGTCCGGCTCATGCGTTATCAGCCCAGCGTGTCTATTGCTCTGTGTCGTGCAGTGCCAGTAGAGCCGCCCCGCCGCCCATGTACTTATTCCTTCGCGCCGTGCCTTGAGGATTACCAGTCTGACCGGCCTACCGTTGGCCTTAATATCAGCGATAATGCCCTCAAGCAATTGCTGTATCTCGTTGAGCCGCAAGCGCACCCGCTTCCCGCCGGTCGTCTGGATGAATAGACAGCGCGAGGCAAAGTAGGCGTAGTCAGTTCTCAATCTGTGCACTATCTCTGACGCCCGTTTACGCTTGCTCATCACCATTCCCATTGAGATTAGCCACTCTGTCTTCCCACGTCTCAACATGCGCGTCGAGGTTGACAGTGCTATCAATAGCGCGTCGTTTGGGGTAGAGGTATTGCATCGCGTCAAGGCAGATTTTAGCCCGTAATGCGCCGTCAGTCTCAGGATCGACCGCCATATCAACAAGGATAGACACAGGGTCAAAGCCCGCTTCCCTGAGCCGGTTTTCCAGCTCAAGTGTGCGCTTATTCTTAGCCCCCTTTGTCCGTCCTCCTGTTTTTTTATCACCCTTCGTTTTTCCCATCCCTTCATTCTAAATTTATCTACTTTAGATTCATTTACATCTTTTTCTTGGTCATACCTGTGGTCTTCGCCTCGTCTCCGCCGGGAACATCTGAATTAGGACGCGATTTCTCAGTCAGATTCGGTGTGCCCGCTGTTGTTTTGCTGAAAGGTGTAAATGTCTCTTCATTTTTTGCCATGATTTGTACCTCCGGTTTGTTACGCTTAGGTTTGGGCTGGGGTTTGGGCGAAGCCCAACTGCCCCTATATATATGTCCATTTTTCGCATAAATCGCTGGAAACCCTTTACAGACGCCGGTCTCCTATTCGCATGATATTATCTGATATAGCGTTGCCTATGCCCCCCGCCTTGTCGTCATTCCGGCTTGTCCGGAATCTATTTCTGTTCGATGCTGTACAGTTCCTATCTGGCCATGCTATATTATCCTTATGAGCGATACGATTACAGAGACGGCCCC
>JADFYL010000175.1 GCA_015233045.1 Nitrospirota bacterium
CAATACCAGGATATTGACAAATTCACTCCGCAGTTGCATAATGTTCATATTAATTCTGTTAAGCGTAGGTTGAAAAGAGACAAAATGGGTGATGTTGTGTTAGAGTAGGAATTGATGGATAGGGCAATGGAAGATGGTGACAAAGATAGATTTTACACATAAGAAGATACTCGTTGTGGATGATTTTCCTGAGTACAGGCGCTCAGTGAAAAAGATATTTAACGTTTTGGGCGCCCTTGACATTGATGACACAGGCAGCGGGGACGATGCGGTTGAGAAGATAGCCGGAAAGCCGTATGACATTATTTTATGCGATTATAATCTTGGTACGGGTAAAAGAGATGGCCAGCAAATCCTTGAAGAGGTCAAACACAGGAATTTGCTTCGCTATTCGGCATGTTTCATCATGGTAACCGCGGAAAACACAATGATGATGGTCATGGGTGCTATGGAATATAAGCCGGATGACTATCTGACTAAACCATTTACGAAGAATGCCTTGTTGAACCGCCTTGAGAGGATACTGACCAGAAAGAGCGATTTTGAGAGCGTTGAAAAGGCAATTCACCGGCAGGACTACTTAGCGGCCTTGCAGGCATGTAACGAACGCATTGAGCAAAAACCTAAGAATATGTATGAGTTCATGCGTATAAAGGCGGATTTATCTATAACCCTTGGCAGCTATGAAGAGGCCGAGAAGATTTACGACTCAATTGTCGCCATAAGAAAGGTGCCATGGGCGCTATTAGGGCTTGGCAAGGTGTGTTTTTATACGCAGAGATTCTTTGAGGCGAGGGATATCTTTCAGGAGTTGGTTGATGAGCACAGGTCTCTGATGGAGGCATACGACTGGCTCGCAAAGACCCTTGATGAGTTGGGGGACACCAAAGAGGCGCAGCGTATTTTATCCAGGGCGGTTGAAATATCACCAAAGGCGATACTCAGACAAAAGGCGCTGGCGAAGGTGGCCGTTAAAAATAGTGATTTGACCACGGCGGAGAAATCATTCAGAAGTGCCGTTGATATGGGCAAGATGTCATGTTTTAAAGAAGCCGGAGATTACACTGGATTGGCCAAGGTGCTTATTGAAAGGAAGTCGCCGGAGAAGGCCTTGGAAATCCTTGAGGAATCGAAAAAGATGTTTGAAGGTGACCCGGAGCCAACGCTTCAAACCGTTATTGTTCAGGGATTGGCATATAAAAGTATGGGTGATGAGGACGGACTTAGAAATGCCCTCAGGGAATCCTCCTCGCTCTTTGACTCTGTGATGAGTTCGTTGGCACCGGAGGCGTCTCTGGATATGGCAAACTCCCTCTTTCATCTCGGAGAAAAAGACAAGGCAACTAAGATTATGCAGGAGATCGTCAAAAATAACCACGACAACGATAAATTACTCAAAAAGGCGCAGACAGTATTCGACGAGGCTGGAATTAAGGACGAGGGTTCGCGAATGATTGCTAAAACACAGAAAGAAATGATCTCAATTAATAACGAGGGCGTGGCACTTGTGAAAGATGGCAAGCTGCAGGAGGCCATCGAATACTTCAAAAAAGCGGCCAGCGGCGCACCCGAAAATAAGATTATTAATTCCAATGCCGCCCAGGCTATCCTGATGTTTATGCAAAAATACGGTACTAACGACAAGCTCATCTACAAGGTCAAACAGTACCTTGAGAGGATACGAAAGGTTGACCCGTCCTATGATAAATACCATTCGCTTATCGAATTATATCAAAAAATAGTGAAATGACAGGAATAAATAAAAAAACGAGGCGGCAGCGTTATGGAATCAAATAATAAGGAGGGCAAGCTTGATTTTTCCGTCGTGTTGGCCTCCTCCGTGCACGACATGAAAAATTCATTGGGCGTCCTGATAAATCATCTCGACGAGGTGGTAGAAACCTTTGAGGAGACTGAGCATTCCTCAAGCAAGCTATTGTCACAGCTTCAGTACGAGGCCAAACGAGTAAACAATAATCTCATCCAGCTCCTTTCACTATACAGGCTTGAAAACTCGCTCTACTCGCTTAATATCTCCCACGCCCCGCTCTATGACCTGATAGATGAGGTCGTTTCGCAAAATATGGCCTTGATGGAATACAAGGGAATAAGCGTTGAGATAGATTGTCCCGATGACCTGTACTGGTTTATTGACAGGGAGCTAATTGCCGGGGTGCTAAGCAGCACAATGAATAATTCGTTTCGATATACGAAGGACATGCTTAGGGTGTCGGTTTGTGAAAAGGATTCGTATCTGAGCATCTGCGTTGAAGACAACGGGGTGGGCTATCCAGCCCTGATGCTTGGTGGCGGTTCAAGCAACACCCGGCAGATAAGTTTCACAACAGGAAGCACGGGGCTTGGCCTCTATTTTTCCGAGATGGTGGCAAGGTTTCATAAAAACAAAGATAAAGAGGGTTATATCTCCATAGCAAACGGCGGCGTCCTTGGGGGTGGTATTTTTTGTATCTGTCTGCCATAAAATCGCCCCCCGTTTCAGCGTTAATCACATCGGTGTTAACCACATCATCGCCCGCCGGTGCCAAGATTTAGAGTGGGGCGGATAATATCCATAGCAAATCAAAAGGGTGGTGTTGGGAAGACCACAACGGCCATTAATCTCGCCGCCTCTATTGCGCTTGCGGGCGAGGACATCCTTATTGTTGACGCCGACCCGCAGTGCAACTCGACAAGCGGCGTCGGTATCGTCAAAAAACACATCGTCAGGAGCATCTATGACGTATATACCTCTAAGTACGCAATCAGTGATACCATCTTAGCCACGGCGTTTGAGCATCTGTTCATTGTGCCCGGCACGGTTGACCTTCTGGCCGTGGAGATAGAGCTTGTCTCAATGGAAAGACGGGAATGGGTGTTGTCCGACGCCCTTAATTCAATCAGGGATAAGTACAAGTATATACTCATTGACTGTCCGCCCTCTCTGGGGCTGCTCACACTGAACGCCCTCACCGCGGCGGATTCTGTCATCATCCCCGTGCAGTGTGAGTACTACGCCCTTGAGGGGCTTAGTATGTTGACGCGTACAATAAATCTCGTGCAAAAGTCATTTAATCCCTCCTTATCAATAGAAGGAATCTTGCTGACTATGTATGACGCGAGAAATTCGCTCTCTGCCCAGGTGGCTGCCGAGGTGCGAACATATTTTGACAAAAAGGTGTATACTACGATAATTCCGCGAAATGTTACACTGGCAGAGGCACCCGGCCACGGCAAGCCGGCCCTCCACTACGACGTCCGGTCAAAGGGCGCACAGACATATCTGGCGCTGGCAAGGGAGGTGTTGAATGAAAAAGGCATTGGGCAGAGGACTTGACGCCCTTATCCC
>JADFYL010000051.1 GCA_015233045.1 Nitrospirota bacterium
ATACTGAGGAGGCCGCCTGATGAAATATTTTTACACACCTATTGACAAAAGCTCGTGCGGGGGGTTTTCCTGGTCTTTTGCGCCAACGCCAGCAGGCACTTTTTTGTATTCCTTTTCGCCCAGCATGAATATCTTTTTGAAGGGATTCTGGGCGCCCAGTGACACATAGTACTGCATGTGCAGCTTGGTTTTCACTAAAAATTGCGAGGGGTCGGCATAGTCCGCTTTTTTACCCTCTGGCACGGTATATTTGAAATATGGAAACAGGATTGCCCCTCCAAGGGAAAAACCGCTGTACTTGCCGAACTCATCACCAAAGAATTTGCCAATCGTCGGGAATATCGAAGAGCCTGTGCCGCCAAAAACCGAGCCGATTAAAAACACACGCACCTCTTCACTGTTAGCCAGAGACGCGGCTACATCGCTGTGCAGCTTGTGCCATGGCGCTTTGTCCCAGTTAAATGCCCCGGCAGTGGCGGTGGCTCCGAGTGATGACCGGCCCTTAAACCCAACATCCCACTTATCCCTTCTAATCTCCGGAGTAAAGAGTATTTTGGTTAATTCAGAGTCGCCGACATATTCGTCAAGGGACGTGTAATAGGTATTCGTTCCCTTTTCTGGCAGGGGATAAAAACGTATGTCATCAACGTCTTCAGCCACTTTGCGTCTGAAAAACTCTGTTTCATTCGTTCTTATCAGGTGTTTTATCCTTTTATACTGATTTATAACGGTAAACGCCCTTAGCCAGTTTCCATTGTCCTTGTCCGCGTCAATATGTAAGACAGAGACATCTTTTTCGAATACGCCACCGGCACTCAGATGAACTAACGACTCAAGACATCTTGCCCCCGTGCCACCTATCGTTATTATATAGTTCTTCATTTTTGGTCACGCTCCTTCATATATTTTAAGGTCTTTAAATTGAACCGCTACTTTTGGCTTATAGGTTGTTATGATAAAATAGGCAATCGCGGAGCCAAACAAAGACGGCAATAAACCAATCAGGGCTATCGGCATATCCTCACCCTTTAAAATAAATATATAACCGGCTATAAATACAACAACACATATGCCAATGGATATAAGCAACGCCGCTATTCTCCTTCTTTTGCTTATCTTTACATTGTTGTCGTTTTCTCCAATGATGGATAAAATGTCTTCGTAGCTTTTCACCATGCGCACACGGTTGTCTGTTGTAAGCTTGAGGTAAAGGTAATAACTAAAGACCGCTATAATAGGCAGCAGTAATGACGCAAAGGCCAAAAACTGCCACACCACATCCTCAGGAGCGCTGAACTGATCTGTAATAAAACGTAACATAAATCCCCCTATCCTTATTGGTTTTCAATGATGAGATAGAATCTCAATGGTTTAACTATCACAGCGGATATATCATCCGCTATTTCCTGTAACCCAAAGGTTTTGTTGTAGTCTTTTATATCGCTGTCATCCTGGGTTGACCATGTCGCAACCAGTCCGTCTGTCTTAGGTTTTTCATATTTCATTATCAAATCAATTGCGTAGTAAGAATAGCCCTTTGTTTTACGGTTGCTTGTGTTGGCGCCGGCAGTGGCTGGTACCGGGAGTTTATCCCGCTGCATTGTAATTGTTACTTTGGTCTTGTGGTTTTTGGCATCCTTGGAGACGTCCGCGTCAATGGGGATTTCCTCATTGGTTTGCGTGTGCATTACGGCGGTCTTAATTGCCATATTGTCCACTGTTTTCATGGTAATGGAAAACTTTGCGGTTGCCTTGTCCTCCCATTTGACAACATACGCCGGTGCTTCATTTGCCTCTTTGCAGTCTCTCTTATATTGGAATCCTGAACGTTTAAAATCCGCGGTTAATTCAGGCAGCGAGTCAATGTCCATAAAGTCTACCTTTCCATTAGGTTTTGTGTATAATGAAGTATCGGCCAGCGATTTAGGTTCAGAGCCTTTTCTATATCCGATTAACAGGTAAAATGGGCGCTGTCCATTGAACAAATGATATTCACCGTTGGGTCTTCTTAAACTGCATCCCCTTCTCTCGCTATATGCGCTGCCAATGAAATCACTCTGTATGCCTATTAACTTAAAACTATATCCATCCTGAGATAGTGTATTTATTTTATCTCTAATCCTTGCCCTCTCCTGCTCCCTCTTCCTATCCCTCTTGTCTTGGTCTATTTCTTCAGGGGAAATCACCATATCTGAGATTATTACAAATGCGTCGAATGAGTTATCTATGACTTTCTGTAATGGAACGCTGAGGAAGGTTTTGCCATATCTTCTATAAAAAGGTGCCGTCGTAAGCTGTGAAAAACCTTCATCAGTGATATTTATTGTATCATCTCCAAAACCATAAACTCCGGCAATATGATAGTTGTTTGACCATCTGCTCAGGTGATTTTTTATGAAGTCGGAGTATGTGGAATCCTGGCTATGGACAAATCCTACCATAGATTGCGTGGCATCAACGAATACAAGTAGTCCATGAGTTCCTTTTTGCTTGAATTTACCTTTAACATCAACACATGCCTTGTCTTCTTTACATCCGGATATCGTGATAATTATAAACACAATTAAAATTGCCCTTGCGACATTAGCCATATTGTCTCATCTCCTTTAGCACAAGCGTGACAGAGTTTTGCCCTTGCTTCTTAGCCCTTAAAAAGCAATTTTCATGCCATATTAAATATCCATATAAATCAGGCAGTTATAAAATGGTGATACGCATAATTATAGGAATTGCCACCCACTATTAGGATTTGACTCCATACATGGCTATGTTTCGCCCAAGTGCCTTTGAACTGCCACCCCATGTGCAACATCTTGCCCCTTCGTGATATACTATGCCGTGGAAAAACACATGGACGATACGAAGGCTCAAATTGACAGGCTCGTTGAGCAGCTCAACCACCATAACTACCTCTATCATGTCCTTGACGCCCCGGAAATCTCTGATGAACAGTATGACAGCATGTTTCGGCTTCTGCTTAAATACGAAAAACAATATGGCTATACGCCCCCCAACTCACCATCGTTAAGGGTCGGCGCCCCGCCGTTAGATAAGTTCGACAAGGCAGTCCACTCTTTCCCTATGCTCTCGCTTGACGATATTTTTTTTATTGACGATGTGGACGAATTTGACAGGCGCGTGAAAAAATTATTACAGGCAGACTATGTCGCCTATACGGCTGAACCAAAATACGACGGGCTTGCCGTCGCCCTTACGTATGAAAACGGCCATCTCACAAGGGCGGCAACTCGCGGCGATGGCACAACCGGCGAGGACGTTACGCAAAACGTCAGGACTATTAAGACCGTCCCCCTGTCTATCATTGACATGGGCACGGGTGATGACATCCCGGAGCTGATAGAAATTCGCGGAGAAATATATATGGCCAAGGCGGACTTCGAGGAACTTAATATACAGCGTGAGTTAAACTCCCTGCCGCTGTTTGCCAATCCCCGAAACGCCGCAGCCGGTTCTATCAGGCAGCTTGACCCCGCTGTAACGGCAGAGAGAAAACTCCGCATCACCTGCTACGGCGCGGGAATAATCAAAGGACTAACGCTCTACTCTCAGACAGAACTCGTACACTGGCTGAAAAAACACCTCTTTCCCACACCCTATCGCTTTCAACCGGCTAAGGACATCTACGAGGCCATAGACTATATAAAAGATGTGGAAATCGCCAGGGCGGCTCTTCCCTTTAACATAGACGGCGTTGTGGTTAAAGTGGATGATTTCACACTCAGACAACGATTGGGCGACAAGACCAGGTCGCCGCGCTGGGCGGTTGCCTATAAATATCAGGCACATCAGGCGCAGACACGCATTTTAAATATCGTGCCAAGCATCGGCAGGACAGGCGTCATTACGCCGGTTGCTATACTTGAGCCAGTCTCTGTGGGTGGGGTCACTGTGTCGAGGTCCACGCTTCACAATTGGGATGAAATAAGGCGTAAGGACATTCACACGGGCGATACCGTGGTAATAGAGCGGGCAGGGGATGTCATCCCCCATATCATGTGGGTAGTAGAGCATGACGCCGCGTCAGTTACACAGGTTGTCGAGCCGCTGGTATGCCCTGAGTGCGGCTCAAGGGCCGTAAGGGAAGATGGTGGGACAGTGCTTAGGTGCGTCGGGCTGAACTGCCCGCCGCAGCTTCAGGGTCGTATCATTCACTTCGCCTCACGCGCGGCGCTCAACATTGACGGTCTTGGAGAGAAAATCGCCGTCACCCTCTTTGAAAGCGGCCTCGTCAAAGATTTCACTGATATTTTCAGGCTCACAAAAGAAGACCTCGAAAAACTCCCGCGCTTCGCAGAGAAGTCGGCGGTTAATCTCATTCAGGCCATAGAAAAG
The DNA here is from genome assembly GCA_015233045.1 of Nitrospirota bacterium. Lineage (GTDB taxonomy): Bacteria > Nitrospirota > Thermodesulfovibrionia > Thermodesulfovibrionales > Magnetobacteriaceae > Magnetominusculus. The sequence continues at coordinate 4,354 of JADFYL010000051.1, forward strand.
AGCAAGACTACAACACTGGCACGTTTCATATTTGCCCTCGGAGTCCGGCACTCCGGTGAGTTTGCCTCACGGCTCATCGCACAACACTATGAAACCATCGAAGCACTGTACGGCGTAAAGGCCGATGCCCTCAGTTTGATAAAACAAATGGGAGATAAGACATCCTCGGCAATCTCGGAGTTCTTTGCGGATGCGAGAAATATAGAGACAATAGAGACGCTCAAGACATTGGGGGTGACAATAACAAACCCCGACTTCAGCACTGCGGAGAATAAGGACACCGGAACTAAAGACTCCGGGCGGAGGCTCGCCGGTCTTACGTTTGTTATCACCGGCACATTGCCCGTGTCTCGTAAGGATGTTGAAGGACAAATTCGCGGCGCGGGCGGGGCAGTCTCTGCCTCGGTATCAAAGCAAACCACCTGCCTCATAGCCGGAGAATCCCCTGGCTCGAAACTCGACAAGGCGCGCGCCCTCGGCGTAAGAACCGTATCCTACGACGAATACATGGTTATTTTCGGGCCATTCTCTGAGTAAAGTTAATGAGCAGCGCTAGTATTCGACATACTTTGCGATAACCTTACCGACAATTCTCAGGTCTTTTCTGTCCCTTCCGCTGATAATGATGTCGTCGTAGTCGGGATTCAGCGGTTTAAGAAGTACGCTGTCATCAAGAATCTTCAGTTTTTTCAACGTCACGTCATCACCAAACTTAGCTACGACATAATCGCCGCTCACGGTGGCCAAAGAGGGAGAGACGACAACAAACTCGCCGGCCTTAAACTCTGGCTCCATACTGCTGCCGTCAACCAGCAAGGCAAACGCGTGTTCATCCTTAGTATCATAGGCAAGCCATTTATCAGCATAGCCGGGCTGGAAGATGTCAACCGCCTCGTGCCATAGGCCGGCCTTGACCCAGGAGATAACAGGTACCTTCCTGGCCTTTTTTAGCTTCGCGTGGCTTATGTTGGCATCCGAGTAGAAATCTTCCTCTGGAATTCCAAGCGCCTTAGCGATTCGGCTGATGTTTTTCTTGCCGAAGCCACGCTTGCCTGTCATATAGGCGTTTAAGTTTTGGGGCATGACGCCAATCATAGCGGCGAGTTCCTTCTGTTTGATACCGCGCTGTTGAAGTATCCTGATAATCTTATTTCTGACGCGTTCATCAATAGCCGTGTTCATAGTATGAGTATGATAGCGCAACCGGGGGCAAAACATACATTATTCGCCATGTATTTATGAAATAGATATGTAAATAAAATTGCATTATCAATCTAACTAAATAAATAATATATATTGACATATAATATTATATGTGTTATATTAGTCTATGCTCCACTGAAATAGGTCTTTTACTGACACGCACATATTATTGAGCCTTCACGCGGCTCGAAAAACTGCGGCCTCAGGCCGGAAAAAGGAGGAACAAATGGAAGAACACGAGGTGTCAAAAAAGGGTGCAGCTTTGGTGGTATCCTGTATGCGGTGCAAAAAATACATAAGCTGTAACGAGACATGCGTATATGTGGACAGGATTTTGTCGGCTAATTCCCATGCGAAAGAAATATTGACATCCGACAATGTGCAGATGCGCGACTACAAGGAGGTTTTGAACGAACTCAGGGAAGTCCGCGACATGAGCAAGAAAATCAACATTGGGAAAATCAGGCAAATAAAAGATGTCAGGCTTCGCGCGATAGCATTAATGATATACGGCAAAATCAGTATATTTGAGATTGCCGCCCTGCTCGACAAGTCTGTCTCGCAGATATACAGAATAGTGGGCAGGGGGTCATCACAGGCCTGAATTGTTAGAGCTGTCTTCTCAGGAAGGTCCTGCACGATGGGTAAGCGGAGCATCGGAATCTCACGAGTTCCCCTTTTTTCATATACAGGTGCATGGGCCTTCCACACACAGGGCACCTTGGCCTGTCTTTTAGTTTGTCAGGCACTCTGCCCAGGGAAAACTGCCGTCCACAGACCAGACACAAACGCCGCGGTTTACCACTTTTCGTCTTCCCGTATCTATAGGACGCGTCAAGGCCGCATACAGGGCATTTTACTTGTGATTCTTTCACCTTCAACACCCCCGCGCCCCTATTGTACCATATTTTGATCAAACGGCGGCAAGTCCACTGCCGTTAATTATCAGGGTAAATTTATTCTCCATCATAAGTAAGCGGTAGTTGCTTAGATTGTTGCCGTCATCATCCCTTTCCGTCATTCCGGCTTGTCCGGAATCGTCCCCCAAATGGTTATTTCATGATGATTTTGCCTATTCTGAGGTATTAAGGACAGATTCCGGACAAGCCGGAATGACGGACTAGGAAAAGGACAGTCAAGAAATCGTTGCAACTTCCAATGAAAACTTGTTTTATCCGTCAGAACAAATTTGTCCTGCGTTAATTATGGTATATTTCACCTGAATATAAAATCTTTTTACACATGAATTAAAGTTTCGACGAATAACAACCGATGTAGAATCTGCAACTGAAGTAAGTGGATGACTTACAAGGAGGTTAATATGTCGAACATTGGAGGCGTTACACAGGGCGTGGTTAATGCGCCCGCGGCTAATTCAGCACCCGTCACCCCAAAGAAAGCTGAGATTGAAGCTCCCGCCCCTCAGACAAGCGCGGCAGGCTCATCTGGCGCGGCTACTGTCCAGCTTTCAAATGCTGCTCAGGCTCTGCTATTACAGCAACAGGGACTCACCGCGGCACAGATTTCCCATAAGCTGGGCATCAGTATCAGCAAAGTAAACGGGTATCTGGCGTCAGGGACAAACACTAATACTACAACAGCCGTTGCGGCAACACCAAAGGCAAGCGGCACAACATAAATCAACAGGAAACACTGCAATTAAGGCGTCGGCGTTTCTCTAACACTGGATGAGAGGGTGGTTCTTCTGTCCGGTGTTAGGCTGTTTGTTCCTTGGGACTCAAGTCCATTACGGAGTTATGCGCCCTGCGGGGGTGGCGAGGCCGGGCGTTTTACGAGGGTTTTTTTACATCTGTTTATTGCGTCAATAAGGTCTTTGCCGCGGCTGAAACGGTCGGCGGCATTTTTTTGGAGCAATTTATCTATTATTTCCACTACACACGCCGGGATTCGGGGTTCTATGCTTTTAATAGCGGTCGGCGCGGTACCCGTAATATTATACATCAGCGTTGCTATGCTGTCGCCCTTAAACGGCCTTTCACCGACCAGAAGCTCAAAGAACACCACCCCCAGCGAGAACAAATCAGAGCGCCCATCTACCTTGCGTCCGGCAATTTGCTCAGGCGACATATAGCTTGGCGTACCCAACACCATGCCGGTCTGCGTCTTGGAGGACTCCATAACCCGCGCAATGCCAAAGTCCGTAACCCGTAGTTCCTTGTTATTGAGAAGCATTATATTGGCCGGTTTTATGTCCCTGTGGACGACGCCGTTTAGATGGGCGTAGTCTAGCGCCTCACCTACACGCGTTATCACGCGCAGCACTTCTCCGAAGGGCAGCCTTGAGTCCTTTGCGCAATATCTCGCCAAATCCGACCCTTCAAGCAGTTCCATCGCCATGTAGGCCACATCTTTATCCTCGCCAACATCGTACACACGCACGATATTGGGATGAGACAGTTTGCCGGCAGCCTCGGCCTCCCGAAAAAATCTCGTCTTTATCTCTTCTACCTGTTCTGAGTCAATATCCTCATAGCTTAACGTCTTTATAGCCACATCACGGTTTATCTTAGGGTCTTTCCCCAGATATACAACTCCCATAGCGCCGCGCCCAAGTTCTCTCAGCACTACATAGCGTCCTAAAGTTGATGTGGCACCGGCAGGCTCCATAATTATCGTAGCCTCCTCTTCCGGCGCATCTGAGACGGCCGGCTCCCCCGGCGCTTTGAGTTTTTTTACAGCGTCTGACTGCCCCTGGCCCTGAAAACCAAGCCCAGGCATCTTATTGGTTTCGCTGCCGTTGTCTGCCTCTACAGTCCAGGTCTTCCCCTCGCTGAGTAAAAACCCCCTCAACGCAACGGCCACATATCCCAAAAAGAGGAGCGCCATCGGGTAAGTCATTTTTATCCACAGTCCCTGAGAGTAAAACAAGTATACGCAAACAATGCCCCACAGTATTATCACACCTGCCGTGACAGCGGCGCCAATGCCAGCCCTAAGACGTGGAATCAGAAGGGCTATAAGACCTCCAAATAGCGCCATCACGGCCAGTTCAAAATACGCGAGCCACCCCGGACGCCTTATATGATTTGCGTTAAGGATATTTTCTATCACGGTTGCCGTTATTTCGACGTTATTAAGATTACTCCGCAGTGGGGTCGCGCCAACGGCGCCATGCACAGTGGCCGTCAGTCCAATAAGCACTATTTTACCACTGAACGTTTCGGCGGGAATCTTATCGTTCATTACGTCAAGGAAGGAATAATAGGGAACGCTGCCCGACTTGCCCGTGTAGCTGATAAGCATCTTTCCATTTTCGTTTATGGGGATTGTTATCCTGTTGGCCCTGATTTCGTTGTCGTTATTTATTTGGATATCGTTAATCCCATAGCCCTGATAACTGAGGGCAAGCGCAAGGGCAAAAGAGGGAAAGAGCCTGTCCTTATAAAGAATAAAAAGAGGCTCACTGCGCACAACACCGTCGCCGTCTGCCACTATGTTTAAGTGGCCAAGGCCGAGTGCCTTGTCGGCAATGTCCTGTGCAGGGACGACGATACCACGGGCGGCAAGGAAAGCGCCCCCCACGTCTGCCCTGATGGAGTTTTTCACCATATAATCGGCCGGGGCTGTCGCACTGTTGACATCATCGGTAAATTGAAACGACAGCGGGAGAATAACGTTATTGGATGACTCGACCACATCGGCAAACGCCGCACCGCTGTTTAGTTTGTGTTCAGCCTCAATGAGCGCCTTTCGGATTTCAACCACATGAGGGTCTTTTTGTGCCGCGGCGTCTTTGTCTATCCTCGCCGTGATTTCTCTTATAGCCGACAAACCCTCACTATTTTCGGATTCTGAATAGATAATCCCTACTCCGACAGCCTTTGCTTTGTATTGCCCGAGTTTGCGCACCATATCGGAGACATACGCACGCGGCAAGGGCCAGCGGCCAAGTTTCTCAATACTTATTTCGTCTATTCCTACGATGACAACGGGCGACGATACCTTTTTCTGCCTCAATGCGCCCCTAAGGTCATACGCCAGATACTCAAGTTTCTGAAAAGGGTACCATTGCACGCCAAAGGCCAGCATCACAAAAAGCGTCACCGCTGTGACCGCTACCCAACACGGTATCATTGCCCTCATTGCCTTCATTGCACAATTTTAGAACAAATTCCGATATTTATACAATCCCCCCGGGGCAATCGCACTAGAAGATAACATTAACTCCGTCTAAGGGCCGCGTCACGGCGCATACAGGGTTTATTCATATATCAAATATAATTATGGCTGTCCAGCCCGAATCGCCCTTGTCAAGCTGTAGTTTATGATATGTCGCCGCCTTTATCAGGTAGCCACAGTCATGTTTTTCTGGATCAAAATACTCGCCTTTGATTTCAGCGGCGATGTGATGGTTATCTAAGGATTCTATGGTTGCTTGTTTTCCAATAAAACCGTCTGTATCGAACAGGTATATAAGCTCATTAAGCCATGCCACTAAAAGTCTTTCGGGGGTATCCTCTGTGACGGTTACTTGTAGTGCGGTTAGAGGCTCGACGTTATCTATATTGGTTGTGAGGGAATAAAATCCAAGCGCGGCGGTCTCAAAGACTGCCTCAATGGCCGGGGCAGAGACTTTGATTCCCAAATCCCCCGATATGTCAAGTATTTCAATATTTTCCACGTCTTAGTAAATTAGCATTTCAGGCAGTTTGCGTGCAACCCACCGCATGTGTAATTGGCGTGTAATAATTATTGTGTTGACAATATAATACTGTATTTAGTACATTATAAAATGGTGGTAGCGCCGCGCGTCGTGCGCCGCGCTGTACGCCCTAATCTATGACGAGACCGTGGAGGGGCATGTATGAAGAAAGTGTTGATTGTGGTTTTAGCGTTCTGTATGGCGATTGCCTTCTATATGGGCGGCTCAGTCATTGCCGAGGGGTCAACAAATGTTTATTATTACCTGCCATATTTAACGACCGTCTCTGGCGCTCAGGTTTACTGTATGGTGTCGAACTTCTCGACAGATGACGTTACCTCAACCACGTTTACCGTGATGGCAAGCTCTTTAAGCCAGGCATCACAAACAGCAAGGACATTTCCCATTATTAATAACGTCGGAAAAGGCAGGACTCAACTTATAATCTTTAGCGGCCAGACCATTACCGTGGACACCGGCACTCAGGTAGTTGACCTGACCTCAGACACCGGTTCGGCCAACTCATACGGTGGTACACTGAAATTCTCATCATCTGGCTCCACCGGCGTCAATTGCAAGACATTGTTGATGACCTGTTTTCAGGGAACCACCAATCCAAAGAGAAATTTGGTGGGTTATCTTTGCGAGGACGACAGCTCCTCCGGCCCTGGAAATACAAATAATCTCATAGGCTATTAACCACTCAAAAAGGGTAACTAGCCGTCTAAACGGGTAACATTACCGTCCTCACGGGTAGCGTTGGGGCGGCGGCAGCGATGCACAGGAGTACGGATATGGTAATCAGAAAGTGAAAAAGTGGCTTTCCGTAAGGGTTATAGTGGTGGTGCTGTTATTGGCGGTGGTGGCGGTTATGATACCTGTAATCGCAAGGGCCGTTGCGACTTACACCGTTTATATAACCATGTCAGGGACAGGTGGCGGCACTATAACTCCTTCATCGGGCACGATTACCTGGTCGGGCAGCACGGGCACGACAACCGATAACGCGTCTTCGATGGTCTTGTTTTTTGTGAATCCGAGTTTGGGTTCGACATTTTTGAGCTGGTCAGGCTGCGATTATGTATCAGATAATGGTACGTGTACCTTGTCCCTGACCTCCGACAATAAGAGCCTGACAGTCAACTTCGGCGGTACGAGCGTATATACCCTTACGGTTAATAAATCTGGTTTTGGCACAGGAACTGTAGTTCCTTCTTCCGGCTCCCTTACCTGGAGCGGCAACACCGGCACGGCGTCATACAATGCCGGCCAGACGCTTGCCTTGTACCAAACCCCGAGTTCGACTTCAAAATTTTCATACTGGACAGGTTGTGACAGCGTCTCAGACAACGGCACATGTACTGTGATGATGCGGCCAAACACGGTAATTAATATCAGATTCACGGGTTATCACAATGTGACTTACAGCTTTCCTTACCTGCATACAGCGGACAGCGCGGTAGTTTATTGCGTTGTATCAAATTTTGCTACTGACAATGCCACTGGAGACAGTTTCACCGTTATGAGTAACGCGCAGCAGATACCAACCCAGACGCCTTATAACCTCCCCACTGCCTTCACAATTAAAAGAGGCAGGATAGCAAGGCTCACGTTTAATAATCAGCAGGTTGCCATTGATAATCTGTCGGTACTCACTATCAACAACTATAAGTATGTCAGCGACAATGCCACAACCGGCGACAATACAACTACCGACAATTCCACCGTCAGTATTGCGGGCGATACTTGCGTCAATTGCTCTTATGGGGCAAAAATCAGTTGGACATCGGCCTCAGCCACGATGACATCTGGAATTGATTGCCGAAGCCTGGTGATGGCCTGTTTTCAGGGCACTACGCTTCCCAAACGCAATCTCCTCGGCTACCTATGCTCCGACGACAGCGTAAGCGGCCCCCACGGCAGACCAAATCTTATAGGTTATTAATCTAACTGGTTGCTATTCGTGGCCTATCCTGAAGGATTCGCATACCTTATTTGCCTCTACTATGAAGTCCCAGGCCACTCTGCCGTCCCTTATAACCGAAAGCACCTCGTCTGAGTGTATGCTGGCGGGGTACCAGTTGTATGATTCCGTTATGACTGTGAAGTTGTCAAAGACTGCGAACTTATGGTGCAAGGGCGAGTAAATGCTCTCGTGGTAGTAGACGAAGACGAGTTCCATCCAATTGTCCTTGAGCCGCTGGACTGGTTCCTTCAGTGGTCGCCACCTGTTCTTATCCCATGTTTCGGGCAGCGCCCCCGTGTGGGCTATCATACCATTGAGGATAATCTTTACGTGTACGCCACGGTTGCGCGCGTTTATCAGGGCTGTGACTATGTCTGTTTCCTGATGGTCGCCTGAGGCAACGCCGGTCATCCACCCTATGTCGAACATGGATACTATTATTGAGAGTCTGGCATTGTTTATCTCGGTTATTATTGCGTCCTGAGGACGGTAGTAATCTCTGAACGGGGTATAGTAACTGCCGAATGAATAGTAGAGATTGTATCTGCTTTCAGGGATCGTTTGTATTCTCTGGATGACCCCGCCTTTTATCGCACAGTAGATATTTGCGTAGAGCGTGGCAAAATCCCTTGAATAATACACAAGGCCGTTTTCCCAGTTACCGCCCCACAGGTGAAAGTGCAGGTTATATGAACTTGAGTGGACGACTTCACCGTCGAAGATGATGAATTTCGTGTGCATACTGGCTATGCCGTGCGATGGGTCGCCGGGATTGTTTCGTACTATGCCGCAGACAGGGATACCTGCGCGCCTCATCTTCGCGATATTCTCTGTGGCGTTCATAGTGCTCACCGCCGACCACTCTGCATAGCATTCAACCTCTACGCCCTTGCTCTTTGCGTGAATCAGGTGCTCAGCTACGTGATAGTTGTCCGGGTCAAATATGGCCATGTGAATATAGTGGCGGCCACTATTATCCTCTTCTTTTCGTTTTATTACCCAGTCTATGTGCCCGTGCAGTTCGTGAATGGGGTGCTCAGCACTCCACGTGTTCCCTCTGGTAAAATACGGCCTTATCGGGAGATGGTCATAGTCGAAATTTATTGTGTTGAGGGCGTTTTGTACATCCGCATGATTAAGTTCATAGGTCTGGTACGTGTTAATGGTATTAAAATAAGGGTCATTAAAGTCGCCGGTGTCTATGCAACCCCTGTGAAAATCATCAAGTCCGGCGAATTTATAATCATACTGTGATGGAATTGACACGCCGTCTTTGTGGATTATATAGGAGAACTTGATGTGCGTTATCTGGCCATGCAATCCCTCGTACGGGAAAAGCGGAAGCTGATGGGTCTGCCACTTCTGCCAGTTGTCGCCCCAGTGTCCGCACTGGTAGGCGTTCATCAGATAATACTCCACCACGCCGTCTTCCCTGAAGACCTTTAGTACGACACGAAGGGCCTTGTCGTGGGCATAGTTCTCAAACGCGAACCCTATACCGCCGGGAAAGTTTGATATCTTCCAGTTTTGAACATTGTTAACGAAACGTCTGCCGCCTATCCACTTATAGCTTGGGTGGCAGTATTGCTCGGCAAATCCTTTTTCCATAGTTACCTTTGTATTTTATATGAGTAATTCAGGCCCTTGTTATTGTGGATGTAACCACCCTCGTGAGATACGACACAGCAGTTGAAATAGTCGCATCCATAGTGATAGTCGTGCAGTTCGATGGAGAAGTCTATATCGAATGCCCTTGCGCCGTTTATATCCGATGGTATCTCTTTTATGAAAAAATTATGTCTGATGTTAAACACATGCTCCCAATCACCGCGTTCTATTGCCGAAAATCCACAGTAAATCGTCATGTTATAGAGATACTGTTCGTTGGGAAACACGACCATACACCTGTCGTGCAGGGCGCTGAACAGCGGCTCATCGCCTTCCACTATGTAAGCGAGAAAGTGTACCTGCAGCTTTTGAGGTCTATCGTCTATCTGGCGAAAATAAAACCCCGAATCAAAGGATACATTGTATATCTGTTTTTTCAGAAAGCCAAGATGCTCAAGTTTCCACCTTTCATAAAAGTATGCCTCTACGGCGACATTAATCCTGTTCCTGACATAATTGTGCATGTCTTCAATTGAACCGCCATAGCGCGGCAGGGCAAGAACCTCCTCGTCCTGGGAAAAACTTATCGGGGGGATGCCCTTTTTTAACAGCATATAGTTCAAAAAACACTTGCCGACGCGTCCATTTGAATCCCAAAACGGGTGAATGGCGATGAACATATAATATGAACGCGACAGGTCATAAATAAAGGTATCAAGGTTATGAAAGCTCTGGCTGGTTTCCCATAGAACGTACTGGAAGTCCTTGACCTCTCTTTCGAAGTTGCCGTTGTCAAACGTAACGCCATTTTTGTCAGGGAAGTCGAACGGCCTGAAACTCCCAGCGTTAGGTACGGTTTCCCTTGACATTGTCAGATGGATTTTTTTCAGTAACTCAAGGCCGATCTCGGTAAAGGTATGCAGGGATGAGAAGGTCTCTTTGTACATCTCAAGGAAGTTTCTATTGCCGATAATTTTTAACTCCTGAGGCGTTATCGCGTCCTCATGCCCCACCGTGCCTTTCATAATGGTCATGGAGGAGCAGCCCAGATGTAGGAATAACTTCTGAAATATGGCGGTATTGACGTTCCACGCGGTCTCCTCTCCCATTATCATAAAATAGTGTTTTAGGTCAAGCCGTATGGGGGATGTTACTACGGGAGTGTTTTCCTCCGCGCTTCGGCCCAGTATATCGCAGAGCTTCTGTATTATGTGGGCTGAATTCATTGAGGCGAGGTCATTGGCGGAGATATCAATGAGCGCTTTTATATTCTCTGAATATTTGCTAAACCTATCGGTAAGCAGGAGGTATAAATGTTCCGCGTGTTCATTTTTTAACGCGCCGAAGGCGTTTAATAAGTCTATGTTTACGCCGTATCCCCTGTATCCTAATGAGTTGATAACGTCGCATTTTCTGTCTATTTCCGCGATGGTATGGCCATAGAGTTCCCTGTTGTAGTGCCATTTCATGTAGTAATACAGGAGGTGTTCGGTGTCGTGGGCCTCCATATACTCCAGTTCGCCAAGCTCACGCAGTATGTGGTGGAACTTTCCCTTCAGTGTGTCGAAAATTGTCTGGCAGTGGTGGTCCCACTGGTATGCCAATACGAATTGTCCTGCTCTATGCGGCATTAATCTCTACCTCTCACTTTGTATGTATGTTATTCGATGACGGCATAGACCCCTATGTGGTCGCTAAGAGATGGATCTTTGAGAATAAGTTGTGCGTCGTGTACCCTGACGCTACCCCTGGCCATTATGTAGTCAATTCTGGTATGGGGATTTGCCGAGTTAGGAAACGTGTTTCCACCGGTCTTATGACACGCCCTGTAGGCGTCCACATATCCCTGCTTCCTAAGATATGTTATGACAGGCGAGTCCTCGACATCGTTAAAGTCACCTGCGACAATGGTACAATAGACGCCGTCCCCATATATGGAATCAAGGGATTTTAATAGTTTCTCCGCCTGGGCACGCCTGACATCAGGGTCTCTGCTGTGGTCAAGGTGCACTGAGGCAAAGACAAACCTTCGACCATATATCTCTACTTCGGCGGCGGCCGCAAAGCGCTCCATCAGGGGGCGCACTCCCGCTGTGAGGCCATTATTCAGGTCAATTGTCTGAGGATTTTTCATGGAATATCTTGACGACACGGCTACCCCTTCCGGGTACTTTTCCATAAACAGGTGGCAGTAGCTATAGTGGGTTCTGTAGTAATAGCCCGTTGTCTTTGTCATTAACGCAGCGATTTGGGCGCTGGTTTCCCCGATACCCGCCCCGTTTATGACCTCCTGATAGACGCACAGCTCAGGGTCGTTGGCACTGAGTTGGCCGGCTATCTGCCTGAAACGCTGTGCGTCGTTTTCGTGTGTTCCGTGGAGGTTGAACGAGCAGATTCTGACAATCTTTGGATTTAAGGCGCGATATTTCTGAAAATCCTCTTCTGTTAATATACCTGTCAGGGAGTTTTTTGAAAATCTGTCGTTAATCCTGTAAACATATTCCTTTACGCAGTGATACTCCTTCGCGATGGTCTCAGCGGGTACGCCTGACCGCAGGAGGGCAATCATATCAAGACGCCGCAAAACGGGGTCATCCATGTTCATATTATCCAGCCAATGCCTGATGTTCGAGCCTGAGAGAATGCCATATACGCCACTTTGAGCGAATGCCGAATTGACCCTGTACAGGTATTGCACATCGGTGTGGAACTCTCCGGCAATCTTTTCTGGAGGCATTCCAGACCGCAGAAGGCGAACCATCTCAAGACGCCTCAGGACATCGTCGTCGCGGTTGAGTATATCTATCCATTGAGCGCCGCCTAGTTCTCTGTCCAATTCGATGCCAACTCCCTGTGCGCTCATAGCTATCCACATCTCGCTTAATTCCTTCGCCAGCACATCGTCGCCTTCGATAATCTTTCTCAATTGAAGACGGAAGGACGCGCGGGCGTCATCGTCCAATGGCAATTCGGCGGCTTGCTGCATAGCGTCTTTCAGGGATTGCCGTTGTTTAAGCTTAGGGCTGAGCTTTTCCATGATGGCCTTTGCCCACATAAGGGCCAGCCCATCAATGGATACAGCGGGTACGGCCGCGGGTGCCGTTTTCTCTGCCGGAGGCTGAAGCAGGTGTGGAATAAAAGGCGTGAGAAAGCTGGTAATACCGTACAGCAAAGCCTTGATGTCCAAATGCCCCCCATTAAACTATTTTAAGGCCGAGTTATTTTGACTACACTATGTTACCAGAAACGCTTATCTTTATTCAATAGCAAAATATGCAATAACGTGTTAAATTTATACATGTGTATGTACAGGAACACTTTATCATGTGGAAATAAATGGCATGGACACGCGTCAGATGGCCAAAAGGCGAAATGCTTAGTTTACAGGGATAGAGGTCGTAAGTTTTTTGTATGAGGCCGCCAAGTACTTCGACTCTTCGGATTCCTCAACCTCGAGCCGGAGATTTTCTAATACTATACCGATAGTCTTTGAGGTCGCTATTAAATACTCATGGGTTTTAGTTCCACAGATAAGCCTTTCCATTACATTGGGCAAATCATTCTGGCCTATGAGTTTAAGCTGCCATGTCAATTCCGGCCTTGATAGAGGAAATATTTTATTACGTAACAACAATGCTCGAGCTATGTGTGATGTTGAAAGCAGATATTCCTCAGCATTATCCCAGTCGCCGTCCTTTATATATAGTTGAGATGCAGTGGATTGGGTTTTCTCGGCATGTCTGATTTTCAAGCGCCAATCCGGCCCAATATCAATGCCTTCAGAATTTTTTACCGTATTCCACCAGCCTGAGTAATCCATCAATAGTTTACCGAAACGAACAGCCCCCTGTTGAAAATCGTCCCCGTGAATAAGTTTAACGATAAATTCATTTCCTGTATCAAAGATAATGTGAATATTAAGGGGTACTTTCCGCCTCCTGATTCGCTCAGGTGTTACTACGATAAAATCTATATCACTGCGCCAATTAATGCCAAACCTTTCCGCTGCCGCAAGGTTCAGTATTCCAAGCTTGTTCTTAATAACTTTTTCCGTCGTCTGTAAATTCATCTTTCCTCCTATAAGATTATGGTTATTTCCGACGGGGTTCCACGCCCCTGCGTGAGGGGCGACAAGGCATAGGTTATTAGTGGGGCCGGTAGGCAGCGGGTTTCAATCCACGCCCCTGCGTGAGGGGCGACGGAGCGGCAGGCCCTAGGGCTGGCGTGGTATCAGTTTCAATCCACGCCCCTGCGTGAGGGGCGACAGGTATGTCCGTAGTTTCGTACCTATCGTGATTGTTTCAATCCACGCCCCTGCGTGAGGGGCGACCTTGCAGATTGCTTAGCTCTAACTGCTTTTTCTTAAGTTTCAATCCACGCCCCTGCGTGAGGGGCGACGATGTGTACACGCTCCCGGAAATGTTTCTCAAGGCGTTTCAATCCACGCCCCTGCGTGAGGGGCGACAGGTATGTCCGTAGTTTCGTACCTATCGTGATTGTTTCAATCCACGCCCCTGCGTGAGGGGCGACCAGAGGGCGATACACTTAGGCTTGAGGTAGTCAGGTTTCAATCCACGCCCCTGCGTGAGGGGCGACCGTAACACCACCGTCACCAGACA
>JADFYL010000052.1:0-15669 GCA_015233045.1 Nitrospirota bacterium
TGTTATCGCTGATATCGGACATGCTGAATAACAAGGACTTCTACGGCAAGAAGGTATACAACGAAGGCGATCCTCTCACACGTCAGGCGATAGACCTGGCCAAACACGCTGGCTTAGCGTTTGAGCCGTTTGCCATCAGGGGAATCCGCCGCAACATACAATTAAACGAGGGCCGGATAAACGAAAAGACCTTCTGGCCAGCGATCGGGATTACGCCGGCCCCGGCAAATATCAGCAAAACGCCAGCGCAAAAGGCGATGGATGAGGAACGAGCGGGGAAGGCCCCGGCTGGTGGACGCAGCACACAAGATCAGGCGAAGGTGGACGTTAAATTGCAGATAGAGCGGCTGATGAGAAAAGACCCCGTGGCCGGGCAGCAGTTATTGAAAGAGAATCTAAGCAAGTTTTCACCGCGGGAGATACAGAACATCCAGATGTCGAAGGCGATACCGCCCTATACGGCGGCGTTTAAGCATCTGCCGATAGAGGACGCCTTGAGAGTTTACGACCTTGGGACACCGAAAGAGAAAGAGGAATTTAGGCCGCTGCTTGGAAAAAAGCTGATGAGCCTGCCGCAATTATCAGCGGACAGAATGGCCGCAGTTTTAGCGCAGTTGAAGAGTCTTGGGGTGGTGAAATAACCGCTTAGCCCTGAGGGTTTTCGTACAATGAATCTAAAGTAGAGAAAAATAGACCTCGACCGAAGCCGCAACGTAGGAAACACGGGCGTTTACGAAGGAAAGCGAGGCTGAAAACGGTAAAAAATAGACCGAAATAGACTCTAAATATGTCTATTTTCCTCTATTTTTGACTTAGAAGAGGGGATGGCGGAAACAGAGCCGATAGGACTGTCCCCCGCCACACCCTACCTATCTAATCCGAATAATCTATCGCCTCCCCGCGTGGTATAATGTAGCTGCGACACTCAAATACCACAAAAGGGAGGTGATATTATGGAACAAGGAAAAGAACAGAAAGAGCCTGAAGACCCCATGCGTAAAAACGTCGCGTTTTTATTGTCAGGGTTGTATGTGTTGCTTAAAATCCCCGACATTGAAGACAAAAAAGACGGTAAAATTAGACCCCTCTATTTACGAGAAAGAGAAGAATGCGATGAGTTCACGACTCGTCTCCACGCTGCGTATCGGGTGTTTTACAAGGTGTTCGATACACCGAAGCAACATCAAAGATACCGATATGAAGTTTACAATTCCACCCCTTGCCTTCATCTCTGACAAGGGGTGGTAACCACCCAGGGGTATTGATTGTATCCCCTACCAAATCAAGAAGAGAATCAATTAAATCGTGCGCCTCTTTTCTATTCGTAATATTTCTACTGGCTGAAAAATCCATTCCTCTGTTACCTCCATAAAATATCAATCTCCGCTTAGAGGAGGGGACGGAGGAAACACACCGGAGAACTCCAGCGCATTCCCGCCGCCCAATGTCAGACCCATGCGGATCATCGCGGCCGGGAGAATGAGCAGTTCAATCGGCCATAATTATTATAGCATTATTTTCTGGAACGATGTGAGGCCTCGGTTGTAATACTATCTGTAAGAGTTGGGGATGGTGAAGTGAGGCGTCAGAGCGATGTGACAGAGATTTTTGAAGGATAGATGACGGCGAACATGGTCAATGAGGCAGTCGAAAGGGTAATTAAGCGGCCTGAGAATCTGCCTGAAGAACCGCATTACATATGGGCGGGGGTTCGAATCCCGTCGTCCTCTTTTGTCCCTCGGCAGCTTTTCTCCCCTACCCCCTATCCTAACGCCAAACGCCGTCAATTAAACACGCGCACTTAGGACATTTTCCCTCTTTTATTATATTCCCCCTGATGGTAAAACCATATCTCTCTATCAACAGCTCCTTACAAGAGGGGCAGTATGTGTTTTCACCGCCTGACCCCGGGACGTTGCCCTCGTAGACATATTTAAGCCCCGCCTCAATTCCAATTCTATATGCCCTTCTGAGGGTATCCGCCGACGTTCCGGGAACCTCCCGCATTTTATATCCGGGAGCGAAACCCGTCACGTGCCAGGGGATTGAATAATCCACCGACTTGATAAACCCCGCTATCTCCCTCAGTGTCTCATCAGAGTCGTTCAGGCCGGGAATTATCAGTGTCGTTATCTCCACCCATACCCCGCGCTCTTTCATCAATATAGTCGTGTCTTTGACCGGTTTCACCCGGCCACCGCAGACCGTCTTATAAAACTCGTCGTCTCCTTTTAAATCAATGTTGTTGGCATCAAGATACGGGATTATCAGCCCGGCACTCTCAGCCGTCATGTAACCGTTGCTGACAAAGACATTCTTTATCCCTTTCTCCTTTGCCATGATTGCACAGTCGAGGGCATACTCCATGTATATCGTCGGTTCGGTGTATGTGTAAGATATACTTTTACAGCCGCCGCGTATTGCCCCTTGCACTACATGCGCCGGGGATACCTCATCGCCTTCAATTTCACCGAACTGCCGTGGATATTGGGAGATTGACGCATTCTGGCAGTGAAGGCACGTAAAATTGCACCCCACAGAGGCGATAGACAATGAATACGACCCTGGCAGGAAATGAAACAACGGCTTCTTCTCTATCGGGTCAATGTGCGACGCACAGAGCCGCCCGTAAACCAGGCAATATAGCATGCCACCCCTGTTTTCCCTTACGGCGCACTGTCCGCGCCCGCCATCAGGTATCCTACACCTGTGGGCGCACATCCCACACAATACCACATCACCTTCTTTGAGTTTATCAAATAGAAGTGCTTCTTTCATTTTATATCTATAATATCCTGTAATATAATATTAATAGCCTCTTCAGCCGTCCCAGCCGTATTTACCTATGAGGGGGACAAATACGCACGGCACGTGATAACTCTCCCCTATTTTGGCACCGTCTTTCACCAATTTCAGCAGAGATTGCGCGTGCCTGTCTCCAACCGGCGCGACGATTATCCCTCGCGGCGCAAGCTGTTCGATTAACGGCGCGGGTACGCCAGGGGCAGCCGCGGTTATTATTATCTTATCAAACGGTGCCTCCTCCGGCCATCCAAGCGTGCCGTCAGCAATCTTTACAGTGATATTGTTATATCCCAAACCGGCAAATCTTTTTCTGGCCTCCACTGCCAGGGATTCAACCCGCTCAACCGTACAGACCCTTAAAACTATCCCCGATAATACCGCCGTCTGATACCCTGAGCCAGTTCCAATCTCCAGCACCTTGTCAGATTTGGACAGCTCAAGCAGCTCGGTCATCACACCTACCATATAGGGCTGCGAAATCGTCTGGTGCATCCCAATATCAAGCGCCATATCGGCATAGGCCCTGTCGCTGTTTGCCGGGCCGACAAATATGTGGCGCGGCGTCTCACGCATCGCCTGCAGTACGTTAAAATCCCTAAGGCCGCGGCGTACGAGCTGTGTGTTGACCATTTCCTCTCTTTTTTCCTTATAGTTATCCATTACACCTTATAGTATCACTTTATAGTTCTTTCCACTCATTCTTGATATTGTTCAGGGCGTCATAGTTCGTCAAATCAAGATGCAAAGGTGTTACAGAGATATACCCCGACTCAACCGCAAGGAAATCCGTCTTCTCGTCCTCCTCCCACGACGGGCTGCCCCCGCCTATCCAATAATGCTTCTTGCCCCACGGGTCATACGTCTCCTGAATCGAATTGCAGTACACACGTTTCCCCTGCTTTGTGAATTTAACACCCTCAATGAACCGCGCCTTCTTATTTGGCACGTTAACATTCAACAGCGTATCTCTGGGCAGACCATTATCAAGGATATTCCTCGCTATCTTTTTGGCAAACTCCGACGCCGTATCAAAGTGAAACCCGCCGTCTTCCCACAACATTGATATGGCAAACGATGGCACACCAAGAATCGTACCCTCAATGGCGGCGGACACCGTGCCGGAGTACGTTATGTCGTCGCCAAGGTTGCCGCCCTTGTTAATGCCGGAGGCCACTAAATCAGGTGGACGCTTCAGGATTTTCCCAATCCCAAGCGTAACGCAATCAGTGGGGGTGCCGTTTATGGCGTAGATATTTTCCCTTACCTCTGTCACTCTCAGCGGGCGGTGCATAGTAAGAGAATGGCTCGTTGCGCTCCTCTCCCTATCAGGCGCTACAATTACCGCCTCGGCCACCCCTCTCATCGCCTCAAAGAGCGCCATCAGCCCCTCAGATAACACCCCGTCGTCGTTCGTCACAAGTATCAATGCCAATAGATTTTCCTTCCTTTATAAGTATTATCCCCGACTGCCGCGGTTGTCGTCAAGCCCTCGGATGGTGTTTGTCATACTCTTTTCTCACCTTTTCGGTTGATACGCGTGTGTATATCTGGGTAGTAGAGATGTCAACATGCCCCAGCATCTTTTGTATTGAGCGCAGGTCTGCCCCGCCCTCAAGTAAATGCGTGGCAAAGCAGTGTCTTAACGTGTGCGGGGAAAGCTCCACGCCCGCCATTTGCCCATACGCCTTTATTGTCTGCCAAAAGCGCTGTCTCGTCATCGGCTGCGCCCTGTTTGTCAGAAACAGATACGGAGAGTGTTTGTTGTTGAGAATCTCCGGTCTTAAGCCCTCCATGTATGCCTTAATACGCTGACGCGCCCTATCGTTTACCGGCACAAGACGCTCCTTTGAACCCTTTCCCATGACCTTGATAAATCCGGCGTCCATCTCAAGTTTATCTATCTCCACGTTTACCAGCTCAGACACGCGAAGCCCCGACGCATACATCAGCTCAAGCATCGCCACATCGCGCAGGACAAACTTCGTGTCCACCCGTGTTGTAAGAATTGCCAACACGTCGTCAAACGTCAGGGCCTTCGGAAGGTGTTCCCACTTCTTTGGCAGACGCACGGTCTCAGACGGGTCATCCTCTCTGTGTCTCTCTATGAGCAGAAACTTGCAAAACGCCCTTGTTGATGAGATAAACCTGCAAATTGAACTGCCGGAGTAACCTTTGTCCCTCAGATAGTCTATGTAGTTTATGATGTCCTCTCGATGAAATTCCTTTTCATTTCCTTTATTTAAGTGTAGATAATTAATGAACTGCTCTAAGTCTAGTCCATACGATTCGATGGTATTTTCGGAAAGGCCTCTTTCCACTTCCATATAGGCCAGAAATTGCCCCAGTATCTCACTGTCCATTGATGTACTCCTCAACGCCGGTTGATTTCTTTAGTTGATTATAAATCTCTTCCCCGATAGCCATTAGATTTACGGTATCTTCCCTGTTATATTTTATTAGCGTATCCAGCGATGCGCGGTCTCCCCGTTTGTACATCTGCCAGAGTTTAACGGCGTCGTAGCCGTCCATTCCGGCGATGTCATCGTCGCGGTTTATTCCAAAGCATTTCTCAAAATACTTAAAGCCTCCCTTTAAGCCCAGCCTCTTTGACTCCAGGCATATATCATAGTGCGGCATATCAATCCTGAGATACTGGTAACACCTCCTCAAAAACGGTATATCGAAGACTGCCCCGTAGAAGGTTATCAGGTACTTGTATGGCAACAGCGACTCCATCAAATTCTCCTGTGTCAAATCCCTGCCCCTGATCAAACACTTGTAGTTTCTGCCATCATACAATCCCACAACCGTAACATACCCGCCATTGTCATGCGGGCGACCATTGGTCTCAATATCAAGGCCTACAGCACCGTCTCTGAATATCTCAAAGGCGCGCCAGTGCTCCTTCCTGTCTACGTGTCTGGCAAAGCGCGAGGGATCAAGCAGCACACTATCAAGGGTCCTGATGTGCTCATCCGCGCGTAGCTTCTTCTGCCTTGAGATAAATGGAATCGTCTCTGTACCAAGAAAATCATCCCATGTGACAATGCCGCGGCGCCAGAGCCTCTTCTCGGTCTTTTCCCCTACCCCGTCCAATACTGAAAACGTGTTTCTTATCATAGCGGTTATTATACATTAATTATATACAGAAGTGTTATACGCTCAATATATCGAGGGTTTCGGGGGAGTAACGACCTGTGTTGTCGTCGTAAACGAAAAATGGGGAATCAAGTTTGAGCTGTGCCTTGCCTTCCTTTATTGCCTCTATGAGAAATATCTTTGCCTCCGACTTTTTGTTAGAATAAACGAAACGTATCCTTCGCGGCTCGAATTTATGCACCCTAAGGGTTTCGATTACCTCGACAAATCTTGATGTCTGATAAATGAATAAAAACCTACCCTTACCTCTTAATACATAAAACGCGGCTTTAATTAAATCCTCCAACGTAAGGTTAAGTTCATGCCGCGCGGCTGCCTTTTCGTCGTCCGGGTTTAGCTCTCCGCTTTGTAGCCTTCTGTAGGGAGGGTTTGAGACGGCTAAATCAAAAGTATTGGATGAGATATTGCCATATATATCATTGATATTTAAGTTATGTATCTTTAGTCTTTCTGTCACGTTATTAAGTTCCACATTTTTGTTAGCGAGTTCATACAAACTCCTCTGAAGTTCTATCAAATGTACAAAGGCGGTTGGGTATTTTTTCGCAAGAAGTATTCCGACAATACCGGAGCCTGCCCCTAAGTCAACGATGCGCCGGGGATTTTTGGGATTTACGAAATCTGCCAGCAAGAGCGCGTCAATAGAGAACCTGTATCCTTTCCGGCGCTGCAATATCCTGACATTTTTTATCGTGTCAAGCGATACTTCCATGTCTTGACCCATGCCCTGGCTGTCACTGTCCATTGCATAATTATAACACGCCCGTCATGGTAATTAGCGGAACAGTCTGTCAACAACGGAATCCTTTTAATGTCCGACATCGGACACACCAGCATATTTTCCACATCTCACTCCAATGAATTACAATTATGTTGCGCTTACTTCCCCTGTCTACCAATCGGAGCTAAGTCAATAAGCGTGAAATTAAATGGACTTGCCGAGGGCGTCGCCGATTCTAAGGGCGATAAAACCGACTATGACACTCAATGCCACGTAGAGCATTGCGGCTAACGACTCTCCTTGTTTGAGCAGTGTGCCAGTCTCAAATTCAAACGCCGAAAATGTCGTATAGCCCCCAAGAAATCCCACCACAATGAGCAACCTCCACTGTGGATCTATTATATTCCTTGCGGCAAGTATGGACATAACAAACCCTATCAGAAAACTGCCACTTACGTTTATAACGAACGTCCCAAGGGGAAACACCCTACCCCATTTCCCTATTATCCAGAAGGCCAGGGCATATCTGGCAATCGCCCCAACCGCCCCGCCTATGCCTATGAGTAAATAATCTCCCATAGTTATTTAAACTCCGCAAGTTCTTTTAATAATGGACGCTGCCCCATCGCCTCTTTTGCCTCGCCTACGGTGTAAAACGAACCGGTTATTACAACTAAGCCGCCTTGTTTATAAAACTTTCCGGCCATTTTAATGGCCTCGCGTATGGATGGGGCAGTGCGGAGGGCTGGCGTTGAGGATATGGGGAGAACCTTTGCCATCGCAAGGAGTGCCTGTGGCCTCTCCGCCCTCTCATAGGACGGTGCGCTGAGGATTATCGTGTTGGCTGCCGACATGAGCGCCCTTAGCATTCCCGCAGTGTCCTTGTCGGCCATTGCGCCAAAAATCAGGATGACCTCAGAAAACGGCTGCTTTAAATATAAACCGCGAAGTGTTGAAGCGAGAGCCTCTGCCGCGGCTGGATTATGCGCGCCGTCAAGCAGCACATCCATACCGGCGTGTTTAACCAGCTCGCACCTGCCCGGCCACTTAATGTCACGCAGGGCCAGCTCAATGCCCTCTGTAGAGTTAGAAAATAATACCTCCGCCGTACGCACGGCACATGCGGCGTTTTCCACTTGATGGGTGCCGGTAAATGGGATTGTCAGCGCCTCAAATTCGCTGCCGCCGCGATATTTAAACGTCGTCCCTGTGATATCCTGTCTTATGGGCTGCGCGTCGAAGTCTTCGCCGAAAACCTCCAGCCGTGCATTGAGTTCTCCGGCCTTTTGTCTTATCACGCCAAGCGCGCCCGGCGTCTGTGACGTGGTTATCACGGGCGTGTCTCTTTTGATTATTCCGGCTTTCTCCACCGCTATTTCCTCTATCGTATTGCCAAGGAATTCCCTGTGGTCAATGTTGACATTAGTTATTACAGACGCCTCCGGCATGATTATATTTGTGGCGTCGAAACGCCCGCCCATGCCCGTTTCAAAGACAACCCAATCAACACCCCGCTTCCTGAAATATAAAAACGCTATTGCCGTTACAAACTCAAAAAACGTCGGGTTGAGGCCGTCCACGCCGTTAATCGCCTGATTTATCTCCTCGGTCAGGGCAACCACATCATCAGGCGATATCTCCTCGCCGTTTACCTTAATACGCTCAGTGAATCTAACCATGTGAGGCGACGTAAAAATCCCCGTCTTATAACCCTTTTCCATCAGAATCCCCTGAAGCATAGCGCACGTTGAACCCTTGCCATTGGTGCCAGCGACATGGATTGTTTTATAGGCGGTTTGAGGAGCGGCAAGCAGGCCAGATATATGGGTGATGTTGGCAAGGCCTAGTTTTATCCCGAACTTTTGAAGGCTATAGAGATAGGATACCGCTTTTTCATATCTGTTGTCAGGCATTTTTGTCCCGGGCATCTTTTGGGCCGCCCATCAGGATTCTGATGAGCCTTGCTATGGCCGCCTTTAAATCCCTCCTGTGGACGACCATGTCAATAAGACCTTTTTTGAGGAGGAACTCGGCCTGTTGAAAATCATCAGGGAGCTGCTGGTTAATGGTCTGCTGGATTACCCGTGCGCCAGCAAATCCGATAAGGCTTTTTGGCTCCGCTATGATGACATCGCCAAGCATGGCAAAGCTGGCGCTCACCCCACCAAACGTAGGGTCAGTCAGGACGGTAATATAGGGCAGGGGATGACTTTTCAGACGGCCAACCGCGGCTGAGACCTTTGCCATTTGCATAAGCGAAAAGATCCCCTCCTGCATTCTCGCCCCGCCGGACGATGTAAACACTACCAGAGGAAGGCGGTTGTCTATGGCCGCCTCAGCCGCCCTCGCCATTTTCTCACCCACGGCACTCCCCATTGACCCACCCATGAAGGAAAAATCCATCACCGCTATGACCGAAGGGTGTTTATTAATCGTCGCCGCACCGGCCATTACAGCGTCTTTCAGGCCGGCCTTTGACTGGTTTGTCTTTATTCGCTCCTCATATGATATTGTATCGGTAAACTCCAGCGGGTCACAGGACTGCAGTTCGGGGGCCAGTTCGACAAAACTCCCCGCGTCCGCTGTGAGATTTATACGCTCTCTGACGCCGATTCGGCTGTGGTAGTTGCACTTAGGGCATACCTTTAGATTTTTCTCGAATTCCTTTTTATATACGATTTCCTTGCAGTCGGCGCACTTGACCCAAAGCCCTTCGGGGATCTTTACTTTTTTTGATGTGGCTCTGCCCGTGGCAATTTCTTTTGTCTTTTTAAACCAGGGCATATGGCTCTATATTGCCGCCCTTAGGGATTTCACGAGCGTACGAAATGTTTCTTGTCCTTGTCCAATGGCCTTGACTATGGCGCTACCTACAATGACCCCGTCGGCAACTGCCGCAACCGTCGCCGCATCCTCCTTTGTCTTTACGCCGAAGCCGACCGCCACCGGTTTTTTCGATATAGCGCGAATCTTTTCTATACGCGCCCTAAGAGAGTCATCAATAACGATTGCCGACCCTGTGATGCCGGTTAACGACACGTAATAGATAAATCCCCGCGACTGCCTCGAAACTAGGCCAATCCTTTTGTCTGTAGACGTTGGGGCAAGTAGAAAAATAGTATCTGGGCCGCCCTTGTGGCAGGAGGCCGTAAAATCAACCTCTTCATCAGGCGGCAAGTCCGGTATTATTATGCCGTCAACGCCGTTGCTAAGGGCGGCCTCAACGAAATTGCCAAGCCCAAACTTTAGTACGGGATTAAAATACGTCATTAAGACAATGGGAATCCGGGACTTTTGCCTGATGGTTTTTACCATATCAATAACCTTGCGAAGCGTCACCCCCCTGGATAGGGCACTCATAGCGGCGCGTTGTATAGTAGGTCCATCGGCCACGGGGTCAGAAAACGGCACGCCAAGCTCGACAACATCAGCCCCCATTGCCTCAAGCTCCAGGACAATGTCCACCGTTTCTGACACCGACGGCTCACCGGCCATGATATATGGAATAAAGGCCTTTTTGCCGCTGCCTTCCTCTTTAATTTTCGCAAATTGTTCAGTAATAGCAGAGTGTGTCATAGTGTTTACTTGTCCTCCGGGTAGTTCTTCCTACTCCTAACCTGTGCCATCGGCAGGGTATTATAGCATTGCTGCCGCCTCATTAACTACAAAAAGTTTTCCCTTTTATCTTTTTAAGGAAAGAACCTGTAAATCTCTTTTCTGTGAAGCACTCTTCTGAATTCCAGTTTGCCTGACGCAATATACAAGCCAACGCGGTAATCTCCAATCCTTATCTTATAGAATCCCTCGTACCCCCTCATCTTTGATATTCGGGTGAAAAGCGATTCCTGATCATCCAAAGGTAGCTCTTCAAACACGAGATTCTCTATTTGCCTCTTATAAGACACAGGTAAAGAAGCAAGGTCTTTTAAAAACTTTTTCCTGTACCTGAAATCCATTACACAGACACTGACCGGTAGTATTCTTTTGCTTGTTCAAGACTGAGAGAGTCAGTATCTTTGTCGTCAATCATTAGACGGTAAAGTCCATAGTCCTCTAATATTTCCTCAATCTTGCCGAATGTCTCAATGTCAATTTCAACTGCCAATCTGTTGTTATTCTCATCTATAACATATTTTTTTACTATTTCCAGCATAAAGCCATCCTCCTTATTTCCCTTACTCTCTTTAGTCTATTTTATTACCTGTGTTTTGTCAAATGAGATTGTCCCGAAATGACATTTTATCAGAAAAAAGAAACAACTTCCGCCATAGATTAATCCAGCGGCACTTAGCTATAATTAATACCATGATGGAAAAGACCTCCTCTTCCGATGCCCTTT
This sequence comes from Nitrospirota bacterium, assembly GCA_015233045.1. Taxonomy (GTDB): domain Bacteria; phylum Nitrospirota; class Thermodesulfovibrionia; order Thermodesulfovibrionales; family Magnetobacteriaceae; genus Magnetominusculus. The sequence goes on from JADFYL010000052.1 coordinate 11,025, forward strand.
ACAGGTGGGCGCTTGTGCTTGCGGTAATTACCGTCTTTTATAATATCCTTGAAGGGCTTGTCTCTGTGTATTTCGGCTTTGAGGACGACGCGCTTTCTCTGTTTGGCTTTGGGCTTGATTCGTTTGTCGAGGCCGTCTCAGGCGTCGGCGTTTGGCATATGGCCGTGAGGATTCGACAAAACCCCAACGGCTCATCAGACGTATTTGAGCGGCAGACGCTTAAAATCACGGGCGGCGCCTTTTATATCCTCGCGGCCGGCCTGACAGCCTCATCAGTACTTAATATCATTCAGGGAAAACACCCGCAGACCGCCTTCTGGGGCATTGTCATCTCGTGTATCTCCATACTGGCAATGTGGCTACTCGTTCACTATAAGATGAAAGTTGCAAGACAACTGAACTCTCAGGCGATGCTCTCAGACGCCGCCTGTGGCCGTACCTGCATATACCTGTCTGTTGTGCTGCTTTTGGGCAGCGTCGGATATGCCCTTACAGGAATTGGCTGGTTTGACAGTGCAGGGGCTATGATTATTGCCGCGTTGTCATATAAAGAGGGACGTGAGGCCATAGGCAAGGCGCGCGGGAAATTGTGCTGCTGCGGCAACTCCTGTGCCTCCCAAAAGTGATTCGCACACATAGGGCGTAGTCGCTTGCAAACATTAACTACATCTGCTTAACTGGTTTTAACACCAACTCGCAATACGTTGAAAAACCATCGCACTGTCAAGCGTTTGACAGGCATTTGACAGAATAGGGGTGTATTATGGCCTTGTAAAATCCCATTTAATCACTGGCAGGTAGCTATTATCGCCGGTTCAATCGGTGGCATGGATTTTGCAATCTACACCTGCGAACAGTCTTATTTTTTCTATGGAGGTTACATGACTGAAGAGCCCGAAGAAGTTGAACAGGTTAAGGTACAAAAAAAGTCGTTGAGCATCAAACAGATATTAATCTTTGGCGGTATTATCCTTGTACTGGCAGGCGGGGGGTTTTTTTCCTATACCAAATTCTTCGCCAAGCACGAAGAGGGCAAGGAAAGCAAGGAAAGCAAGGAAAGCGCTAAAGACACCGGACGCAAGGATAAGAAGCCTGAGGAGCAGATATTAATCCCTATTGAGCCGCTAATTGTCAACCTCACAGACAAGAGCAGGTTCATGAAGATATCGCTTCAACTCGAAGTGGGGGACAAGAAACATGAAGAGCTTATAAAGGAGAAAATGCCCCTTCTTAGAGATGCCATTATCATGCTTCTTACCAGTAAGTCCTTCGAGGCCATCTCAGGGTCGGACGGCAAGATGCAGTTAAAGGACGAAGTGCTCGCAAGGTTGAATCAGGCATTGGGAAAGGAAATTATACTTAACGTTTATTTTACCGAACTCATGGTGCAATAGATGAACAAGATACTCTCGCAGGACGAAATTGACGCCCTTTTAAAGGGTGTGCAGAGCGGTTCGGTAGAGACCGGTTCACAGGCTCAGGAGGAGACCGGGGTCAAGACCTATGACCTCGCCAACCAGGAGAGGATAATCAGGGGCAGGATGCCTGGCCTTGAAATCGCAAATGAGCGTTTCGCCAGGTTCTTCAGAAACTCCATCTCCACGATTATTCAGAAGTTTGTTGATGTCAACATACACGGTGTAGAGATGATGAAGTTCAGCGAATTTATGAAGACGCTCCCGCTACCGTCAAGCATCAACATATTCAAGATGGAGCCGCTGAAGGGGTTTTCCCTGTTTGTGCTGGGCGCGCCCGCGGTGTTTGCCTTTGTCGAGTATTTTTTCGGGGCCACTACCGCGAGGAATACGAAATCAGAAGGCCGGTATTTTACGCCCATTGAGCAGCGTATCATCAAAAAAGTGGTCGCCATGGTGCTCAAAGACCTGGCCGCCGCGTGGAAGGGTATTATAGCCGTGGAGCCTGAGCATGTGGGGTCGGAGATGAATCCGCAGTTTGTTACTATTGTCACGCCTACTGAGGTGATAATAAAGGTGGAGGTTCACCTTGAGGTAGAGGATTTCACGGGTAAGATGTATTTCTGCATCCCATACTCGGTAATCGAGCCGGTGAAGGAGAAACTGTACTCTGGCATACAGGCCGAAAAACTTGAGATAGACCAGCGCTGGGTTGGACGTTTAAATGGAATCCTGAGGCTGTCCACCGTGGATGTCTCGGTGGAGTTGGCAACGGCCGAGCTTGTGATTGAGGATATTCTTGATTTAAGAAAGGGAGATGTAATTCCTCTGGGGAAAAGTATCAACGAGGACATGGTACTGAAGGTCGAGGGGATTCCCAAATTCAGATGTGTGCCTGGGCAGGTGAAGGGTAATTTGGCCGTTAAAATCACCGGCGAACAGACTTAGACGTTCAGCAACGTAGTTTTTTAAAGAGCATACAGAAAACATACTTTAAGGAGGAGATTCATGGATGTGCAAAAGGCGGATTTCCACGAATTAGATAAAGACGGCAACGTCGAGGGCACCAGGGATATTAAGTTCCTCCTCGACATACCGCTTATGATAACGGTGGAGATAGGCAGGACAAAGATGCTCATAAACGACTTGCTCCAGCTTGGGCAAGGCTCGGTAATAGAACTCGATAAACTTGCCGGCGAGGCTATGGAGATACTCGTCAACAACAAGGTAATAGCCAAAGGCGAGGTTGTCGTGGTAAACGAAAAGTTCGGCATCAGGCTTACTGATGTCGTAAGCCCAACTGACAGGTTGAAACAACTGAGATGATAGACACCGTGTTTCAGGTATTCATCGCGCTTGTGGTGGTGATTTTTTTGATTTACACCATCGCCTTCGCGGCGAAAAAAAGGCGCGGAGGCAGCGCCTTCCTGGGCATGATAGAGTATCTGTCACTTGGTCCTAAGAGAGGCATTGCCGTTGTCAGGGTGGGGAAAAGGGCCCTCGTTCTCGGCGTGACGCAGACAGACTTCAAACTGCTGAGCACACTTGGAGAGCAGGAAGTCCAGGAAATCGCGTTTAAGAAGACCCTCGACACTGAGATGTCCCGTGGCCACGGCCTGGTGTCTGATGTGGCCAACCGCGTCAAAAACATGTTCGTCGGCAAGACGAACAAGGAGAGCTGACCATGGGCGCGCTTAACATAGACCACCCACTTATATCAATGTTTTTTTTGATAAGTTTTCTGTCCCTTATTCCGGCGATGCTCATGATGTTTACGTCGTTTACGAGGATAGTAATCGTGTTGTCCCTTTTAAGGCAGGCATTGGGAGGGCCTCAAATCCCACCGAATACTGTTCTCATTGGCATATCACTGTTTATAACCCTTTTTGTCATGTATCCAACACTGGACACCCTTGCCAGTGAATCCATAGTCCCGCTTATGGATAAAAAGATAACCATGTCAGAGGCCATTAAGAGGGGTGAAAGGCCAGTCAAGGACTTTATGATGAGGCAGACGCGTGAGAAAGACCTCGCCCTGTTTTTAAAGCTCGCGAAGGAGAAAACTCCCAAAGAGCCGATGGACACACCTATGAAGGTGGCGGCCCCGGCGTTCGTGATAAGCGAGCTTAAGACAGCCTTTGAGATGGGGTTTCTGCTCTATCTGCCCTTTATCATCATTGACATGGTCGTAGCCAGCGTGATGCTCTCAATGGGTATGATGATGGTTCCGCCGGTGATGATATCGCTGCCCTTTAAATTATTACTTTTTGTGCTTGTTGATGGCTGGAACATCGTTATTGGCAGCATTGTGAGGAGCTTCCATTGACCGTAGAATTAATAAAAGACCTGTCTTTTGATGTGTTTAAGACACTGCTTATGGTGTCCGGGCCGATGCTCATAGTGAGTATGGCGGTGGGGCTTGCGGTGAGTTTCTTTCAGGCGATTACACAAATACAGGAGTTTACGCTTACGTTCGTGCCAAAGGTCGTAGCGGTTTTTTTGTGCGTGTTTATGCTAATGCCATGGATTGCGCGCGTGATGATCGGCTTTACGGTGCATCTGATAGAGAAACTACCGGAGTATGTGAGGTAACGGCGATGGACGAGCTGATTAACTCGGGACTGGTGTCTAAGCAGATAGGGAATTTTGTGCTGATACTGCTAAGGATAACCATATTGATGCTGATGCTGCCCATAATTTCCAGCAAGAATATCCCATCTCAGTATAAGATTGCCTTTTCGATAGCGCTGGCGGCATTGATAACCCCGCTTGTGGATTTTAAACTCGACGGCAAAGAGGAGATGGTGTTTACCATATTCAAGGAGATAGTGCTTGCCATGGTGCTTGGGGCCACCGCGAATCTGGTCTTTTACGCGGTAGATATGGCGGGGCAGTTGATGAGCAACGGGATGTCCCTGTCGATTGCGACATCTTTCGACCCGCAATTCGGCCAGTCGGCCGAGGTATCGCGTTTTTTGGGCGTTTTAGTAACGCTGCTTTTTTTCGTTATGGATGTGCACCATGACCTCATTGCCGCGATTGTGAAGAGTTTTGAGGTGCTGCCTCCCGGGCAGATAAAGGTGAACCCATTGATGATATACAGTTTTTTTGGCGGGACGAAGGTCTTTATCCTGGCATTGAAACTTGCCGCCCCTGTAATGGTGGGTATGGTGGTCGCCAACCTCCTGCTTGGACTTTTGTATAAGGCAGCCCCTCAGATAAACATCATG
>JADFYL010000052.1:15869-17382 GCA_015233045.1 Nitrospirota bacterium
CGGCGGCGGCAAAAGGCCAGAGAAAAAGGCCAGATGCCGCGAAGCAGGGAGCTTTCCACCGCTGCCGGAATGGCCGGGCTGCTCCTTGTGATACACTATGGCGGGGCGCACTTTATGTTTAACATAAAAGATGTTACAGTCAAGTTCCTGTCCCTTCAATATGGACATGACCCATTCAGGGCAATAAACGTGGCAATGATGAAGTCCTTTATGATGCTTCTGCCGTTTTTCCTTGGAATCATGGTGTGTGCCGTAGCCTCGGAAGTCTTCCAGGTGGGGTTTATGTTAAAACCCTACGAGCCTAAACTCTCCAGGCTTAACCCTATGTCCGGCCTCGGCAAAATGTTCTCTTCGGATGTGGTGGTAGAATTTATAAAGAGTTTTACGAAATTCCTTGGAGGCGGCCTCATATTTTACTTCATCGTAAAGAGGGACATCTACAGGTGGCCACTTTTGATGACAAAGGAACTCACTCAGCTCGTATCAGGCTCCTATGGTTTTGTCATGAACGCAATGGTATGGGGTTTAGTCTATCTCTTTATCATAGCTGTTTTGAGTTATACCTTCGCGAGATGGCAGTTCGAGAAATCCATAAGGATGTCCAAGGAAGAAATAAAAGAGGAATACAAGGAGACGGAGGGTGACCCGAAGATAAAATCCAGAATCAGGAGCATCCAGCGCGAACAGGCAAGAAGGCGTATGATGGCCGAGGTTCCAAAGGCCACAGTGGTAATAACGAACCCGACACATCTGGCCATAGCCCTCCTCTATAAGGGAGATAATATGTCCGCTCCAAAGATAACGGCAAAAGGCTCCGGCTACATAGCCGAGAAGATAAGGAAGATAGCGCGTGAAAACCGCATTCCCATCTATGAGGACAAGCCGCTGGCACGCGCTCTTTTTGCTTTTGAAATCGGCGAATACGTCCCGCAAGAGTTATACAAGGCGGTTGCGCGGATACTGGCATATATCTATCAGTTAAAGGGTAAGGTGTAATATGGCGGAAGCGGTCATCAACATTGCAGATATGAATTTTTTAAAGCTGATACGGGAGCGCGCGGAGATATTCGTCTCCATCGGCGTGGTTGCCATACTGGTTGTGATGCTCATACCTCTGCCGCCGATTCTTCTGGATCTGCTTTTGTCCCTGTCCATATCCATATCCGTGATGACACTGATAATCAGCGTATATGTGCAAAAACCTCTGGATTTCTCCGTATTTCCAACAATGCTTCTGATAACCACACTGTACAGGCTTTCGCTGAATGTCGCCACCGCGAGGTTGATACTGATAAACGGCCATGAGGGAACGGACGCGGCGGGGCAGGTTATTAAATCATTTGGAAATTTTGTAATAGGCGGCAACTATGCCGTAGGCCTGATAATATTCTTCATACTTGTCATCGTGAACTTCGTGGTTATAACGAAGGGTTCCGGAAGAATTGCCGAAGTGGCGGCGAGGTTTACATTGGACGCCATGCCCGGCAAGCAGATGGCCATAGACGCCGACCTC
>JADFYL010000052.1:17407-18357 GCA_015233045.1 Nitrospirota bacterium
TGGCCATAGACGCCGACCTCAACGCCGGCCTGATAGACGAAAAAGGGGCCAGAATGCGGCGCGAGAACATCGCCCAGGAGGCCGACTTCTATGGGGCAATGGATGGTGCCAGCAAGTTCGTAAGAGGAGACGCCATAGCCGCGCTTATCATAACGGCTATCAATATTTTCGGCGGTATAATCATAGGAGTCCTGCAAAGGGGAATGCCCATTGTCGACGCCCTTAAGACCTATACGGTGCTGTCGGTAGGCGATGGACTCGTATCTCAGATTCCCGCGCTGTTGATTTCTACGGCGGCGGGTCTTGTGGTCAGCCGCGCCGGCAAGGAATCCGATTTAGGAAAGGACATCTCAGAGCAGGTGATAGTGAATCCGAAGGCGCTCTATACGACCTCGGGGATACTGTTTGCCTTTGCCATTGTGCCGGGTCTGCCGCATATCCCGTTTTTATTGATCTCGGCGGCCGCCTCCGGCCTTGCTTACATGATTACAACGGCCGGGAAAAAAGAGGCTGCCGAGCAAGTGGCGCCGGAAGCGCCGGCAGAGGAGCCAAAGATCGATGCCTTTACAGAGTTGGACCCTCTTACGCTTGAAATCGGCTACGGGCTTATCCCCATAGTGGAAGAGCAGAAGGGAGAGCTGCTCAGCAAGATTAAATCGATGAGGAAACAGCTTGCCAGGGAGATCGGTTTTGTCATACCCCCTGTGCATATCAGGGATAATCTGCAGCTCCGCCCGCATGAGTACAGCTTCTCGTTAAAGGGTGTCGAGGTGGCAAAATACGAGATAATGATGGGCTACTATCTTGCCGTGGCCTCGGAGGATACGCAGCCTATCGAGGGCATACCGGCAAAGGAACCCGCCTTCGGCCTTGCGGCCCTATGGATAGAAGACTCTAGGGTGGAAGAGGCACAGCTTGCCGGCTATATGGTCGTTGACAATGCCACAGTT
>JADFYL010000053.1 GCA_015233045.1 Nitrospirota bacterium
CCAACAATAAATTCAGCAGGGCTTTGAGGAATCTGGCTCAGTGATATGGAGATTGTATTTCTTGAGCTGGAAGAGGTTATTGAAATCCATCAAGACCAGATAAAACGATACGGCGGTGCTTCAAGCATCAGAGACATGGAGCTATTACATTCCGCTATATCTATGCCACAAACCTCGTATGATGGGCAATACCTTCATGAAGACATATTTGAAATGGCCGGGGCTTATCTATTTCACATTGTAAAAAATCACCCTTTTATTGATGGCAACAAGCGTACAGGAGCAGTTGCCGCTGTCGTTTTTCTTATATTGAATGGTATAGAGATAGAGGCAGACGATGAGAGTTTTGAGAATATGGTACTTTCCATTGCCACGGGAGCGGCTGGTAAAGCTGATGCAGCTAGGTTTTTCCGTGAAAATGTTGTAAAATAATATACTTTAGATTGGTCACTGGAGAATTTTTTGGATACTGACAATGTATCACCTCAGCTCAAGGAGGCTCTCAGCGAGTGCGCACGTCTGCAAAAAGAAAATAAAAGGCTTCGAATACTTCTGGGACTTCCAATTGAAACGAATAAACAAGATTCCCTTCATGTTGAAGTGGCACCACAAAGAAATAATATCACGATATTTCGCAATCTTTTCAGAGGCCGAGAAGATGTGTTGCCAATCAGATGGGAAAATAAACAGGGAAGATCGGGGTATTCACCATCATGTGCTAATGAATGGAATAGATTTTTTTGTAACAAGCCTAAAGTTAAATGTGCAGATTGTGAAAACAGGGAGTTCATTCCTGTAACGGATGATGTTATCAACAAACATCTTACTGGTAAACACACTATAGGTGTTTATCCCATGCTTCCAGATGAAACCTGTTGGTTTGTCGCTGTGGACTTTGATAAGGCTGAATGGAAAGATGACGCCATAGCATTCATTAAAACCTGCGATGAGATGTCAGTTCCAGCAACCCTTGAGCGTTCTCGCTCTGGAAACGGTGGGCACGTATGGATTTTCTTCGAGCTGCCGATTTCTGCTGTTATTGCAAGGAAACTCGCATCTTCCATTCTTACTTATGCAATGGAAAAGCACCGGCATATTGGGTTTGATTCCTATGACAGATTTTTCCCTAATCAGGATACCATACCGAAAGGCGGTTTCGGAAATCTTATTGCCTTACCTCTTCAACGAGGCCCAAGTATAAGAGGGAATTCGATTTTCCTTGATCGTGAATTCAAACCTTATCAAGATCAGTGGGAATTTCTGTCCACAATAAGAAAGATGAGACAAGAAGATGTTGAGACCTTTGTATATGATGCGCAAAGGAAAGGTAAGATACTTGGTGTCAGAATGAGTCTGACTGATGAAGGAAGTATTGACCCGTGGACGCTGCCACCATCCGGTAAGAGAGAAGAAAAGACTATAAATGGGCCATTTCCAGATAAGGTAGGTATTGTTATAGCTAACATGGTTTATGTTGAAAAAGAGGGTTTACCTCAAACGATGCTGAACAAATTGATTCGACTATCGGCCTTTCAGAATCCAGAGTTTTATAAGGCTCAGGCAATGAGGCTTCCAACATTTGGAAAACCGCGAATAATATCGTGTGCTGAGGATTTTGACATCCACATTGGGCTGCCTCGTGGGTCTTTATATGAAGTTCTTGAAATATTTAAAGCGCATGATATAGAGACTGTTATAGCAGACAAACGCTATCAAGGTATATCAATAGATGTTGAATTAATTGGAACCCTTCGTACCGAGCAGCAGGAGGCTGTAACAGAACTTATCAAACATGATCTCTGTGTATTAAGCGCTCCTACGGCATTTGGGAAGACCGTGGTTGCCGCAAGCCTGATCGCAGAGCGCAAGGTGAATACTCTTGTACTTGTCCATCGGAAACTCTTGATGGATCAATGGAGAGAGAGGCTTAAGTCATTTTTATCGTTGCAAGACATAGGTCTGATTGGAGGCGGTAAGAATATAAAAACAGGCGTTGTCGATATAGGTATGATTCAAAGTCTTAGTTGGAAGGGTGTAGTAAAGGATGTTGTGGCAGAATATGGCCAAGTCATAGTAGACGAGTGCCATCACGTGTCGGCATTCAGTTTTGAACAGGTACTGAAACGAGTAAAGGCAAAGTATGTGCTTGGCCTTACCGCAACTCCTATTCGTAAGGATGGTCATCATCCAATCATCATAATGCAGTGTGGTCCAGTCTGTTTCAATGTTGATGCAAAAAAATACTCCCAAGGGAGCCCGTTTGACCATGTAGTTATACCGCGATTTACAGATTTCAAATTACATGAAAATACTGAAGACGGTATCCAAGCAATTTATGCTGGTATGATAAAAGACAGTCAAAGAAATAAGTTGATAGTAAAAGACCTACTTAATACTTTATCTGAAGGACGCACACCGCTCCTACTAACTGAACGTACAGAACATTTAGAGGAATTTAATGATCTTTTACGAGGTATTGTAACGAATGTTATAGTGCTCAAAGGAGGTATGGCCGATAAGAAACTCAAAGCGATTGCTGACCAGCTTGCCAGCATTCCAGATGGAGAAGAGAGAGTATTAATAGCAACAGGCCGATATATAGGTGAGGGTTTTGATGACGCGAGATTGGACACCCTATTTTTAGCCATGCCGATTTCTTGGCGTGGAACACTTCAACAGTATGCAGGACGTTTACATCGCCTGCATGATAGTAAAAAGGTTGTACAGATTTATGATTACGTTGACATCCAAGTTCCAATGCTTACGAGAATGTATGAAAGAAGGCTTAAGGGATATAAGGCTATTGGGTATATGGTTCAAGAAAATATAGAGGAATATTTTTAATACTTCAACTCATGTATTAGCCTTTATGAAGTTCAGAATGTCTTTCCTGAGAAGGGCTTGCACCTAAAAGACCTGTTGATGGGCGGAGAGTATGATGTTAAGGAAAAGACTGCCACAAGAAGTCTTAATCGATGGGATATCTTTGCTACAAGGTTATTGTTGATTGATGGTCAATACATTATGAGTAGGTCTGTCTTCCCCTATAGTATTATGCGGAAGCAAAAGATAATTGATGACATCATGGAAGAGTATAGGGAATATCGAGAGGAAGTCCCCGATGGGACTATGGACATGTTTCTAAAGGAATCTGGAGATATGTTCAACTTCCATTGGTATTTGCCTATGTAGAATCCACCTCCGCCATTAAATCTTCATACCAGCAGCGGTGAATCCGTGTTATTTTCGAAGGCATTATTTGAGATTAGGGATCCTCATAGTGTGAGATAAAATACCAATGGCATCGGCGGCATCGCGATATAACAAACGTACAGTCGCAGAGAGGTTCAGTGGCAGATTGAAAGAAGAGCTCGGCGGTAGAAACATAAAAGTAAGAGGAGCAGGTAGGTATGCTCTACGCTTAATGTTTGGAGTTATAGTTCTTTTTGCCAGGCAACTTTTGAAACTTGTGATACAATAAGCAAATTATAATACTTAAAGCAATGGCTAAAATAGAAGTAATGGGTGAGGTACGTCAAAAAAACGAAAAAAATAGGGATATTTTTTCAAGAGAGCTGCTATTATAAAGCAGAATAAATGCGAAGATAGGGAAAATGACTCTTTAATGATTTAGGCTCTGAGGGCGAAAGCATTTTGCAATTGACTCATAATTGTGACGACAATGTGTCAGATGAACTCTATACTGCTGTTATCGCGTATAAGAAGTTTACTGTATCGCTTAGAGCACGGGATACCCTGAAGTTGCCCTTGTATAAGGGTTCAACTTTAAGGGGTGGCTTTGGTGGTGCATTCAGAAGGATATTCTGCACTCAAAAAAAGACCGACTGCCGCGGTTGTAACCATAAGGGGACATGTGTCTATTCCTATGTGTTTGAGACACCCCCTCCTGTAGGGAGCGCTGTCATGCGCAAGTACGAAGCAGCACCTCACCCTTTTGTTATTAATCCAACAATGGATAGGAAAACAATATACAAATCTGGAGAGGAAATATCTTTTGGTTTGACGTTGATAGGCAGGGCTGTCACTTATTTACTATACTTTATCTCTGCATTTGATGAGTTTGGCAAGAATGGTATTGGCAAGGGGAGAGGGGAATTTGAATTAAAAGAAGTGGTATGTGATGGCGGTAATACTATTTATGACGACAAACACAAGGTAGTTAACGGATTCAACCCGTCTTACCTTACATTTTCTTGCGATGCTGAGGTGGAAAGCACTACCAAATCGTTAAAACTGGTGTTTCTCTCACCTTCAAGGATTATCTACGGTGGAACCTTGGTGGTTAACCCGGACTTTCATGTAATTATCAGGCAATTGCTAAGAAGGGTGTCACTACTGAGCTATTTCCACTGTAGTATAGATCCATCAAAATGGGATTTCAAGGGGTTAATCGAGTTGGCCAGAGGGGTGAAGGTAACTCATAAACGTATCAGGTGGTACGATTGGCAGCGGTATTCAAGCCGGCAGGATACGAAAATGTCCATGGGTGGTTTCATGGGGGAGATGACTCTCTCAGGCAAACTGGAACCGTTTAGACAACTTCTTCGGCTTGGGGAAGTATTGCATATTGGCAAGGGAACAAGTCTCGGGCTTGGAAAGTTTAAAATAGAAAATGTTTGATGGCTATACAATACGATGGGGGAAAAGGTTGTGAATGTTACCGATAATCAGACTTTATATAAGGTAACTTTGGCGGCTTTATTACATGACATCGGGAAGTTTCCCGAATTTATAGATCATATAGAGCCGTTGCTTCCTAATGTATTTACAAAAGACAATTGGGGACTTGAGGATACATTTATCAACCTTGTAGCCGGACATCACAAGCCGGAAACGCCCCTGCAGTGGATAATTGCAATTGCAGACAGGATAAGCAGTGGATTTGAAAGAAATGATTTTGAAGATTACAATAAAGAGATTGCCGTCAATGATTATAAAAAAACAATGATGTTGACAATCTTTGAGAAGGTATCTTACAAAGCCTGTTTACAATCACCTGATGACCATAAATACAGATATAAACTAAGTCATGTATCGCCTACAAATATTTTCCCTGTTGAAACCTTAAATAAAGAAGGTGCTACCTCCTCCGAAGAGTACAAAGACCTTTTATTGGAGTTCATCGATTCCTTAGATAAAATCCGGCATAAAGATAATATTCCCCTTTGGCTTGAACATTTCGACAGTCTTTTTATGATCTACACCTCTAATATCCCTGTATCTACGGTTGGCAAGGCAATCACTGTTACATCTCTATATGACCATTCAAGAACAACAGCCGCAATAGCCTCGGCCTTGTACAAATACCATCAGGAGAGAGATCGTCTTATTGCTGAAGAGATTAAATGTTTTAATGAGACGAAATTTATTATGATAGTTGGTAATTTCTACGGCATACAGGAATTTATCTTTGCTGAAAGTAATAGCACTGGTAAAGCATCGGCAAAGCTTCTGCGTGGGAGATCGTTTACCATATCGCTTATCGTCGAGCTTGCCGCTGACATGCTATGCAGAGAGCTGGGATTGTCCATAACCTCTATAGTTTTCAACGCTGCCGGTAAATTTACTGTTCTCGCACCAAATACTGAGAAAGCAAAAAAGAAATCGGAAGGCGTTGAAACAGACATCAACAATTGGCTAATCAAACATTTCTATGGCCAGTGTTCGATTGGCTTTTCTTATGTAGAAGCATCTCCCAATGATCTTATTTCAAAACATTACAAGCAATTGAAACAAAAGCTATTAGCTGGAATTGAAAGGAAAAAATACTCCAAGATAAATATGGACACTCACGGTGGAACTATTTCAGATTATCTTGACACGTTTGTCGATACCCTTGACGACACTCTCTGCCCCTATTGTGGGAAGCGACCTTCCATGAATATAGCAAAGGTTGGGTGTAAGAATTCCTGCAGTATTTGCAGTGATCATATCTTTATAGGTGAAAATCTTGTCAAGAATGACCGAATAGCTATTACATCAGTGGATGCAGACTTAAAAGGGCAAAAACTCATGGAGCCGATTTTCGATAGGTACCAATTAGTATTTCCTACCGGTGACCTTAATGAAATTTCCCAAAATGGTACTCTCATCAAATACTGGAATATCGGCACATCAGAGGAAGGTAAAATTGAAACAATGATAACCGCCAAGTTCATAAATGGCTATGCTCCCTTGACCAACAAAGATGAGAAGTCAGTTATGACATTTCAGGAAATAGCTTCAAAGGCGCTTAACCACACTGACCATACAGACGGAAAAACGAGAGGCGTGGAAGCCCTTGGTATATTAAAGATGGATGTAGATAATCTTGGAAATATCATGTCGGAAGGTATTAGTGAAAATCTGCAAAACATATCGCTTGACGCGTCACTAAGCAGGCAGTTGAATGACTTTTTCACGGTATTTCTTCCGTGGAAGCTGAAGACCGATAACAATATAAAGGCTATCTATACGGTATTTGCCGGCGGCGATGACCTGTTCCTCATAGGCCCATGGAATACAATAATAGATGCGGCGCGGTTAATAAGAAAGTCATTTCGTGAATATGTATGCCATAACGTTAATATCACTATTTCGGCTGGAATTGTTATCAATAAACCGAATGAACCGGTTAGAATTCTGGCCAAACACTCCGAAGAAGCCCTCAGTGCATCCAAACACGCCGGGCGGGACAGGATAACCCTGTTCGGAGAAACCGTTACATGGGAACGCTTCGACGAACTCGAAGAGGTCAAGAAAAAGCTTAATGGTTGGATTGATGATAAGACTATCAACAATGCCATGATATTTAGATTCAACGAGATTACCGACATGGCGAAAAGGGAAAAAGAACTAAAGTCTATACTGAAAAATAATGGAGGTGTTAACATTGATGAGATGGAGTGCCTGAAATGGCGGGCGATGCTTAAGTACACCATTGCGAGGAACGTAGGATTGCATCTGAAGACGGATGACGAAAGAACAAGTCTGATAAATGAGGTTTCTGAGCTGACAACCCAGTGGTTTGAATGCTACGGTGGCACCATGAAGATTCCGCTTTGGCAGATAATTTACAACAGGAGGATATTTTGATGGCAGAGAGTGGAATGAAGAAAATAGATTTTTGGAAAGATATAGTAACATATGACCTATTTTCGGAACAGGCTAGGGAAAAAGCCGAAAATATTTGTAAAGATGGTAATAGCATCTCTCAGATAAGGAAGTTTTATGATAAGGTCGACAACTATCGTGCAGGGCTGCTTAATTCAAAGGATTCCAATTTAGATGAAGTCCATAAGGGTCAAGAATACAAACAGCACGCTTATAAGAAGAATAAGGTAACCCAGGGAATATTTGATTTATCAAAATATCATTGCAATCACCGTTATATGTACGCACTGATGGATTTTCCTTTGTTCTTTCCCGAAGATCGTCTATCTTATTACTGTTAATGTCAATAAAGTGATATTTTTTGAACGGAGGTTTTATGTCCAATGCCCTAAGTGGTGAACCTTCTAACACTTGCCCACTTCTTTTATCGACATGCAAACCATCCCCTGAAAACGCGTCTATATATTCAAAATTCAACAACTTCTGCTTACTTAGAATTTGGCAATAGGCAGATATGTATTCACTAATAATTTTATGTTTAATTATAGACCATGGGCCTATTCTATCCATACGCTAATGTCCCGGTATTATTATATGCCGGTATGTCGTCCCACGTCTTGCCGTCAAGAAGCCGTCCACTTTTTGTTCTGAATACCCCGCCCCACTGCTTGAAGAAAAATGGAATATTACTCTCGATACATATGTCTCTTATCTTTTCAATCCACCGGGGGAGAACTTGTCGGCACATCGGGCCGCTTTCACCTCCTACTATTACCCAGTCAGCACCTTGTAAATCTATACTGCCCATATCGGACAACAACGGCTCAAATGAGATAAACTTTACCTTTGCCCTGGTCGATGTCAGGTGCTTCAGCCGATATAAATACTCCTTAGCTTCTATCGTAACACCCATCCATATATTCTCTGACCAGTTGAGCTTATCAGATATTTCAAGCAGCCGTTCGCTTCTCTTTGTGAGTATTTGAAAGACGTGCGCCTTATTATCGTTCATTACCCTAAAGACATCTTCAATAAAACTCAAAGGCACGTCATCGTGGAATAAATCGCCCATCGAATTAACGAATATCCGGCTTGGCTGTCTCCATTCATACGGACGGCATAACTCTTTTCTGTGTATGGTTACATCAAACCCGTTAGAATATTTCTTTACTCCCATAGCCTTCAAACGCAATGCAAGCCGCTCGGCGTAACAATTTAAACACCCTTTGCTGATTTTAGTACAGCCGGTTACCGGATTCCATGTAGTTTCTGTCCACTCTATCCTGCTCTTTTCTGACATGTCCCTATTTTAACAGATTCCCTTCTTTTTCGGATATGATTAATAAGTATTTACCCAAAAGAGACTTTAATGGCTCATTTCAAACAGACGCCGAAAATCTTCGAAACGATTGGATAGCAGTCGGCAACGACCTCCGACATGTTATGGGTATCGCCCCTTATAGTGAAAATGATAAGGCGTAGTGGGGCGTGTTTTGGTTTCAAAATGTATTATGATATTATGATTGATAGAATAAATAACGCTAAACACGCCAACGTTGGCGTGTTTGACAAGGTATAATGCTGGTTTTCAGATGTTTTGGGGGATTTTGGGGATTTCAGAATGTGTTATATTGTGACGAACTTGGCAGTTTTGGATACTTTGCTACTTTTCCAATGCTTTGTCCTCCTTAATTCTTAATTCATAGCTGCGACCTTTTTTAGTTCGTGATATTAGTCCAAGTTTTTCAGCAAAGTATAACGCGTAATAGATGTCTTCTTTTACCACAGGTCTATTGTGGTTACATAAGGTTGACCAATCAACGGATATAAAGTGGGTAGAGATATCCGATTGCAACATACCAGGATGAGATTTAATATATGGCAATAAAACTGAAACAAGCTTTTTAAATACAGGGTCGCGCCTGACAAACTCCTCATAAATATTCATCACTTGTTGAATGTCAGTCTTAGGTGCACCTGAGCGCTTTAGATCTTCAATGAATGACATATACGCTACCCTTGCACTTAGATAATCACCTGTCCTCTCAGCAATCATAGCCCTTTCTAAATAAATATTCATTTCTCCCCCTTCTTCTAATATTATAGTATGTGTCCCTGATTTCCCTGAAAACTGTTCCATCTTACCCATCTCTATTTCATTAAATATCTTCTTGTATTGTTGATTCTTCCATCTGGATTTTGATTTATCTAAAGATTTAGTCATTATTTGATATACCTTTCCTATTAGGAATACTACATCACTTTTAATACCTGACAATAAAGGCAACATTTTCGACTTACCGCTGTCTACAGATATTTTTTCAATTTTTGCAAATACGTACCATAAAGTCATAAATGTGATGATCGCGATTATAGCTACATAAATCATTCTGCATCCTTTTTCTTGTCATACTTTGCCGGCGGCTCATTTAAATTTAAAGCACTGCCATATATCGCTTGCTGCTCTTTTACACATAAATCGTTATACACTTCGTCTTTGTGTTTATCGATCCACTCTAAATACTCAGGAAAACACTTGCGAAACTGAATCTCCAACCAATTACGTTCCTTTTCGTCTGCCTTCGACCAGTAATAGCCAATAAACCGCTGCATTCGCACCTTGTCCTTTTCGGTTTCAGGGACTTCGCCGTATGCAAAGTAGGCAGGCCGCGGTGGTCTGTCTTCTTTGTACATTGAGCCAGTGCCTGTTAGAAGCCAGTTTATATTTATCTTATAATGAGATATTAAAGCCTTCATTATATTCCGTGATGGTTCCTTAACGCCCTTTTCTATTTCTGCTATATTACTTTGTGAAAACCCTAATTGCGCCGAAAAAGCTTGCTGCGACAGATTTGAAGCCACCCTAATCAACTTAAAGCGTTCTGAAATAGAAATATCGTCTTTTGAGATTATACTACCCTCATGCCCTCATGCACGTTAAGAAATTAACACCGCCCATAAAGACCTATAGGGTCATACGCTCCAAAATGGTAATAAAGGGGCTGACATTGCTTGACATAGCGAGCAGTGCTGGTGTCAGCCTTCCATACGTCTCAATGGTAATTCATGGCCGCCGGAAGTCTGCTAAAGTCCGCAAAGCCATAGCCGCCGCCGTGGGCGTCGATGTGGTCAGCCTCTTTGGCGATGAATCTAACCCAAATCCCATGAACAGGAATGGGAAAAACAAAGTGACACCTAAAAGGAGGACAGCATGACGGAACATGAGTATAATCTTAGGCTCTACAAAATAGCCGCTACGATCAAAGGCATTCCAGAAGACGATCAGGTACTGGACATAGGGGATTATGAGACCGAACGCCGCAACCCTCAATATCGTCCGGCGGGACCCACTCAGTTCGACATACTTGTTAAGTTTGCCGAAGACAATTACGTTAGGCCATTTGCCGTTGAAAGCACCTTTCGCAGAGCCTTCAATGCTCTCTATGAGCAAAGTATTAATAAACCGCTTCATAGAATTTCCCCATGGGAAGATGAGTTGGTCGTGAACCATATAAGGCTGTTGGAGCAGGATTTAAAAAAAAGTCTGCGAGATCTACCCAAGCGCTGTTGTGCTTGCGGTGCGATATTAACAAACCCAACAGAAAAATCAAACCAAGGAGGTAACTGTGGGTCAAATTTGTTCTAAAGAGGAATATGCTCAATATAGAGATAAGAACTGCCATGTTGTCGCAAATCTCGAAAAAGACCAAATGATTATTGCCGGTATAATCGCGCTGCTTAATAAAACCACTACAAGAAAGGGCGTTATCCTTGACGCTGTTAAGGATACCTTGCATCTTAGAGACAATTTTATGTACCGAAAGGAGGAATAAAACAATGAACCCACAACAAGTAGAGTCAGTATTAGTAAGTAGACGTGTAGATACATGCGGGTGTTTTGTTATAGATGGTGTCATCTATGAGGTTCCCCGTAAATATGTCGGCCAAGATCTTCATGTAGATGTAAAGAACAAGGCAGCTTACATGAATTTGCATACCAGCGCTTTAACGAAAATACCTTTCGAGGTATACCGAATATCCCAAGACCCTGGTGCTTAGGCTGATGTACGCTTTTATCAAACATGATTTGATTTTAACCTTTTTGAGAGGCCACGTCAATGTCTAAGTCTAAGAAAATATTAGACATTGCGCAGCCGAGCTTGTTTGATTACCTCGATAAGCTGAAACAGCATGGCCAACCCCTTGCTATGTCTAAGGATGTGCCCGGCAGATTGAACATCGGCGCGAGCATCCGCGAAATGATAAGTGACGCGCTCAAGGGGACTAATCTAAGCCGGCATGAGGTAGCGGCCAAGATGTCAGTTTTGCTGGGGAAGGAAATTAACAAGTCCACATTAGACAGTTATAGTGCCGAAAGCAAGGACAAAAATAGACTGCCTGTGGAGTATCTCCTTGCTTTCGTCGAGGCCACGGGTAATAAGGACATTGTGCGTCTGCTCTGCGATAAGGCGGGCGGGTACTTCATCGAGGGCAGGGAGGCCCTTCATTTGGAGCTTGGCAAAATACAGGAACAGAAGAAAGAACTCACAAAAAAAGAACGGACAATCCGAGACATTCTCGGCAACGATAAGGAGGTAAGCAATGGAAGAAGCTAAAAGTAAAGCAAATTACTCAAACGAAAGCCAGCAAACACTGATTAAGGTAGTCGAATATCTGGCAATGGATGTGCTCGAACCAAGGGCGCTGAAAGATATTCAGGAAGGGTTAGGCATATCGAAAGACACAGCGTTTAGAACGATTTGGAATTTAAAGGACTTGGGCTGGGTAGAAGAGTCGGCAATCATCGGTGGATATAGGCTAAGTCCGCAGATGATAAATATCGCCGACAGGCTAAGGTTAGCCATCGGGGATTTGATACGAAAATATCAAGGCAATTACAAGGAGGAAGTGAGCAATGGCTAAGGACAAAAAAACAGACGAGGTAAAGACAGACTACCCTGTACAGGTCGTTGACCCGGTCGAGGCCAAAAGGCCGCTGACCTTAAGCGACATGGAAGTGGCGGAACGCCGCCGCAAGACGACGGCCATCGCGGGCGATATGCCATATAGCAAGGATTTGTACGTTACTCAGATACGGTTAGAATTGGAACGCGCAGCCGACGCGCTATTTATGGCAGGTAAAATGCTTCTCGTTGTCAAAGAGAATGAACCTCACGGTGAATTCGTCAGGATTTTAGAGGAAGTACTCGGTATCCCCCACGCAAGCGCCTATCGAATGATGAGCGCGGCCTTAAAAGCGGAGGCGCACCCGAAGATAGACTTCACGAACTTTGACAAAAAATCAAAGATTTACACGCTCCTTGAGGCCCCGGACGAAGACCTGAAAGAGCTTGAGGAAAAGGGCGTAATGGCGGGAGCGACGCTGGACGAGTGGTTGGGGATGAGCGTCAAAGAGATGCGGGCGAAGATTCATAAGCTCAAACACGATGTAGATAAGATCGTGAAGGAAGAGACCAAGGGGCTGAAGATTGAGGTGGATAGCTTAGTGAAACAGGTTGAGAAACTTCGTGCGTTTGATCCTGATGGTAAGGACATCAACTGGTCAAAAGAGCAAATCAGCGTAATCGAGAAACAATTTATTGAATTGCAGCTATCTATTCGGAAGCTGGTCATAGACCCGCGCTTAAAAGACAATCTGCCTGCGCAAGCGGCGGTAGCGCAAAAGATTTACGGCATGGAACGGATGATCAAATTCTTAATCCGCGACTGGATAGACACTGTCGAACCGGAAGGGAAATAGGAAAGGGAGAGGAACTTTCAAATGGAAACGATAATAAACCCGACAATGCTCTCTGCGATACGCACAGAACTGGCCGCCTCCGGTTACGGACACAAGAGCGGCATTCTGGCTAAGTATTCGGCAATGTTCAAGTACTCAACGGCGCAGATATATAGAGCTATAAAGTCGCTAAATCCACATAACAACAAGACGAGAAAATCAGAACCATTGAAGCCGGAGTATCGGGAGTGGGCAGGTATCGTGTTCCTGATAAAGAAGCGTCCGCCTGAGGAAGCGGGGGAAATCTCCACAGATCAGGCAGTAGAAATAGCCGTCAAAGAGGGATTAATCCCGCCGGAAGCGGCGGATGTGCCTAAAGGGACGTATGACAGCTTGGCCTGACTAAGCGCACTAAGCGGCGTAACCGCTGGCAGGCCGAAAGACCCAACGACGGCCACCACACGGACGCCTCAACGTCGCAGTATTTCTATGTTGCCAGACGGATTGGCAATGACTACGTTTTAAAACTGCATGAACCCAAAAACAAGGACTACAAAAACAAGCCTGTACCATGTGACCGGTTAAGACCGTGGTATTACGGCCTCGCAGACGACTATAGCGGCAAGGCTGTAGTGCGCTGTGTTGCGGCACAGGGTGAAAATTACATGGATCACCTGTCTTTTCTGGAGTATGCGTGGTCAAAGATTGGCCTGCCTGAGCAATTGTTAGCAGATAAAGGGGCGCTGAACAGCGGCCTTGCATCGTCTGAATTCCTTAAAGAGCTTGGAATAGCACTGCCTCAAATGATGCCATATAAAAAAGAAGGGCACGGGAAAATTGAAAGAGTATGGGAAACCATGTGACAACGCTTTGAACTGCCATTTTTTAATGTTGACGAGTGGAAAAAATACGAAATAACCCTAAGCGAATTAAACCAGTTATTAGAAAAATACCTTGAATCCGATTATAACCAGACAGAGCATAGATATGAGAGGAACCTGACCCATGAAGAGGCATGGAGAAAAATAAATCTCTACGGCGGCATAGTGATATTGCCGGAAAATGCCCTTGCATCAGTATCGAAATGGAAAAAGCGTGTTGTCGGCATAGATGGAACTCTACAATATAATGGCAAGACATACGAGGTAAAAGGGCTTTATGACGCCGATGTGTATGTATATGAAGGCGTATTTGAAGATAAACTCGTAGTGCAGGATACTAAAACCGGCCTGAAATACGAAGTCGAGAGGTTTAAACCTCTGACACTTGGTGAGTACCGAGCACACCCAGAAACACCGCACGAAAAGGCCATCAAAGAGGCCAGGGCATTGACTATCTCAAGCATTCACCATGCAAAACCTGACAAGGGCAATATCATAGACATGCCTATCAAAACCAAAGAAGAAAGGAGGATTGAAGACCCGTTCGATATAGAACATTTCGCAAACATCGAGGCGGCGATGGTTCATTTTACGGCGCTTATGGGGACGTTTATAAGCAAAGAAGAGCGTGAGATGGTGGAGACGTTGATTTCGAAAAACAATCTAAGGAAAAGCTACGTATTAGACCTTGCCGCGGGCTTAAAGAAACGGTTGCACGCGGCACAAGGTTAGGAGGCACTTATGGAGATAAGCAGTTTGGAAACATTAGCAGAGTATGGATATAAAACAGACCCGTTTAGCGTAACGATGGAAACGGCCGATTACGTGCGGATGAAACGGCTGATCGGGCTGGCCTTAGCCAGCGATAGATACAAGTTTTTATCAATAACCGGCGAACGTGGCATCGGCAAATCAGTAACGGTAGGTAACGTCTTAAAATGTCTTGGGGACATACACCTTGTCGAGACGCTATCGTCGGCCAAGGAGCGCATCCTGATTGAGGACATAGAGCGGTCAATGATCCTTGAGTTGTCAAACGAGCGGCCGCGGCATAGGAAGGATTTAAGGGTCGTCCAGTTTCGGCATACCATCGGCAAGGCTTCCGAAAGTAAGCCGATTGTGCTAATACTTGAGGAGGCCCACAGGATGCACGGCCAGACATTGCGGTCGCTGAAATCTACCCTTGAAAACACAAAGTGGAAGGGCCGCGCGAACCTGTTTACGGTTATCCTGATAGGCCACGGCAACGCCCTGGGACGCGACGGCATGAGCGAAATAAGGCTCCGTGCCGACAGCGCGCAAATGGTAGGACTATCGACAGAGGAAATCAAACAGTACATCAAGGCCACAATCGGGGAGCATTTTGAGAATGGCGCCATAAACGCTATCTCAAGCCTTAGAGACGCGCGGAACTACCTTGACCTGCAAAGCATACTGCTGGGGTTCATGGGAAGGGCGTTAGGGTATGGCCGACGGGTAGTAACGGAGGTGGACGTCATTGACACTTGCGGGATAAAGCCGAACATTAAGGATATGCTTGAGAAAGTGGGAATAAGCCAATCGGAATTGGCCAAGAGGCTTGACCTGTCAAAGACTCTGACCAACAAAGTCATAAACGATAAGCAGGGGGACATTCCTAAAAGGACGTTTGAGGAAGGGAAAGGCCAGATTATGGGGTTTTTGGCTGAGGAGTTAAGAAAAATAGACGGTAATAAAATAGACGGCAATACGGAATTACTCGAAAAAGCGTCATAGGAGGTATGAAATGCAGGTAATTATCGAAGGGAAAAGCGAATTCAACAAGCACGGGATAAGGAGATTGCGTACGGCGCTGATGATGGACGACTACCGTGTTTATCACGAAATCCCGCAAATCGACAGGATATTTTGCCAAGAAGAGCGCGATTTCATTGACGTGGCCGCTTGCAATATAAAGCAAAGTAAAAACGGAAACTGTTTTTGGTGCGATAAATGGCAATCAAGGAGGTTTTAAGTGATTGAGAGATGGGTTAACACTTTTGCCGTCATTGTCATCGGGTTTACGCTGTTTTACGGCGCATGGCAGGCCGGCAGATATTATGGATACACCGAAGGCGATAACGGCATTTTGCGAAGAGCATAAACACGAGTTCGCAAAGACGCGCTCAAAAGAATTGACATTCGGCACTGTCGCGTACCGCGTGACAACAAAGATAGTGATTCGCTCGTTGAAGGCGTGTGTGGCGGCGATGGAGGCCCTTGGACTTGCGCAATACCTGCGTATCGAGAAAAAACCCGACAAGGAAATCATGCTCAATCTGGACGACCAAACGCTGGCAAAAGTCGGGGCATCGAGGAAGACCGAAGACAACCTGCGCATCGAACCGGCTATGGAAAAAATTAAGGAGGCCGCGTAAGCTATGGGGCGCTATGTTTTAAATAAGGCTGTTACGAACTATAAGCAAAACAAAAAGCAGATACTGCTTGGCTCTATCTTCGCGTTGGCCAAGCAAAACGTGATAGATGCGGACGACCTCCGTGATACCTATGCCATAACGCTAATAGGCAAGCGGTTGTCTGAGGCAACCACGATGGAGTTGGAGCGTTTCAGGCGCAACGTATTTTACAGAGACAAGCCTAAAAGGTACGACTCCAGCAAAGAGGGGTTAATCGAAGAGCTTGAAGACGCGGCAAAAAGGCGCTGGGGCGCGGGGTTTAAGGACAGCCTCAACAAGTTCTGCAACAGCCATAGAGGGACTAAAACTCACTATAAATTCTTGAATGTTGCCAATCTGAAGGAACTGAAGGACAGGATCAAAGAGTTAAACCAAAAAGATGGCATATAAACAACAATGAATAAATGGCTGAGCGATATAATGATAGACGATCTGCCGGAGAAATACCGGCAGATGGCCGAGCTGATCGGGATTGAAAGCGTGTTACGCTTAGAGGAGAGTTATCAGGGGGAGCAGTTTTATTTTTCAAGCCTGTCAAAATTAATAACTCAAAAGAAAAAAGAGTTCGTAAAGGCAAGATTCACGGGCAATAATCACAAGGAACTGGCAAAAGAAATGGGTTTTGCCGTGCGGTTTATCTATAAATTATTAAGCAGAACGAAACAATCGGCAGACGCGAGACAGGGGAAATTATTTTGACACTTACAACAGGACATATATGTTGCGGAGCCGGCGGCGATATTCTGGGCGCAAAACAAGCCGGAGCAATACCGTTATGGGGATTTGATTTAAACGCGATGGCCGTACACACAGCCCGCGCGAACCATCCCGATACAACAATACATCATGCGGATCTGCGGTGCATCAAGACCACTGACTTAAGCGCGGTGGACATGATAATCTGCGGGATACCGTGTCAGCCTTTTACACCAATCGGCAAGAGGCTGAAGGAAAAGGATACACGCGACATCACAATCCCGCTTGTAAAGTTGATAGACAACCTGCGGCCTGCATATTTACTATTTGAAAATGTCCGAGAGTACAAAAGCAGTGATAGTTTCCAAATATTGAATGATGGTTTGTCGATGTATGATATAAATTGGCAGGTTATAAATTATGCGGATTATGGCATACCTCAACGCCGGCTGCGATTATTTGGGTTAGGGAAATTAAGGGACGGCGACGCGTTGCAGCATCCTAAGCAGACGCACACGGAATCGCCGGACATTTTTAACCAGCTATCCCCATGGATTAAATTTTCTGACATCAGAGATGGCAAGGATATGCGTCCTATGAGCGCCAGGGCTTTAAGCGGGGCATTTTCTCGGCGATCGAAATATATTAAATCCGGGCATGGCTTTAGTCTTCAATTAGTAGATGACAACAATCTTTGCCCGACTGTATTAGCCACTATGTACAGCGGGTCAGGATGTAAGAGCAACATGGTAATCGTTTATGACAATGGCCGCTTGCGGCATCTATCGTTCCTCGAGGCGCGGCGGGCACAGGGATTTACCGACGATTACATGTTTTGTGGCAATAAAAAAGACAACTGGTTAATGGTGGCCAACGCAATACCGCCAGGTATTGCCAAGACGTACATAAGGAGAATAGATCATGGAACGTATAACAATATTAATCTCAATCAAGCCTTCGTATGCAAAAATGATATACAAGGGGATAAAAACGGTTGAGCTAAGACGGCGATTCCCTCTTGTGGAGGCAGGGTACATATATCTCTACGAGACAATTCCTCAGCAATCCATAACAGGGATGGCTAAAATCGATAGAGTTCTCAGTGGCCAGCCTCACGAAATAATGATGCGTGTACTTAAGTCATCAGGTATTTCTCGCCTCGAGTTCAACAATTATTTTTCGGGTTCTAAAGCTGCGCATGGGATATTTATTTATGAGGTACTCCGATTCAATAAACCAGTACCTCTCAGGCAACTCAGGGCAATATGGTCAGAGTTTCACCCGCCTCAGAATTATAGGTATTTAAATAATTATGATGAACTGAAGTTATTGGAGGCAGCATGTTGAAAGTAATCTCCTACGGCGGCGGAGTAAACTCAACGGCCATGACAATTCACCTTATCCGCTCAGGCAACGTGCCGGATTTGGTTTTATTTTGCGATACAGGGGCGGAGATGCC
>JADFYL010000054.1 GCA_015233045.1 Nitrospirota bacterium
CTATCTGGCCATGCTATATTATCCTTATGAGCGATACGATTACAGAGACGGCCCCCGAGGTCGCCGTTACAAACCCCGACATCGAGCGTATCAATGAGATGCTGATTGGACTTCCCGCCGAGCGCATTGCAGAGGTCGTTTCTTTTACAGCTTACCTTGCCGATAGAGAACGCAGACATAAAATCTTTGTTGAGGAGACACTGGCATCCGACGCCAATCCTGAAAGATATGTCTTTAATAATTCCAAGGCGTTGATAACAGCTGCCCTTGAATCGGTTACCGCAGATGCCTAATCTTGACACTGACAAACCTTTCCTAAAAAGACTTGGCAAACTATTAAAAGGCTCTCCGGCCATCAACGAAAAAATATCCGTAGTTTTTGACCTGCTGCAAGAAAATCCCTTTACACCCTCTCTTAAAACACATGCTTTGACAGGCTCCTTCAAAGGTATGTATTCCTGCTCCGTGACTAAGGACATCCGTATCATCTTCAAGCTATCCGAAGACACCGTACACCTGCTCAACATAGGCTCTCACGACGAAGTTTATTGACGTCTGTCTGAGGGGATTGTGTTCTGAAGGGGTGTTATGTGTTTGTGATAAGCGCCGGTAGCTCAAGCTCCACCAGCATAATGCAGATACGCTGTTGACCATCCTTGCAAGCAATCCTGTATATCTGCGAAGCGGAGATGTTGAGCAGCGCTGATATCTCCTTAACGGATATGCCCCCGAACAGCATGGCCGCAATCGCGCGCAGGCGTGTATTTCTTATCGTCCTGATATTGTCGATATTAATTCGCCTCCGCCACTGCTGGCCTTCGGCGATTTCAGATATGATTTTCTTGTAGTCTATCGTGATTGCGCGGTCATTCAATTCGGGTAGGCAACAATCCTTGCTATCTAATGCGGGTAGCCCTTGTTCGACATAAACACAGACCTCTTTGCAACCGGCATATTTGCGGCAATCCGTACATAACAGAAGTTCGCTATTCATATTCAAATTCGCTATTTTTAAGAAGAAATAGTGCGCCATCGAGACAGCTCGAGGCGGAGGCCAGCAGTTGAGCGACCTGACCGTCGGCGGTTGAGGAATCATTTTCAAAATCAAGCTCATCAAAATATTTCTGATTTGCCTTATCCAGGATAAGCCGAATGTTTGATATGCGGTCATATGTTAGATACCTTATCATTTTTATCAGCAATGCCCGCCTCCTGTGAACAGCATTTGGGGGGATAATCCCCCGTCTTGGCGCCGAAAAGCGACCATTGATTATTATAATAAAAACGTCAGAAAATAGAGAGTAAACCCCCTTTATGGTATAATTTTTTTACGATAGTAACTACGCCATAAAGGAGGTGAGAATATGACAAACGATGAGATGTTGAACCGTGCCGTAGATGTTGCTGTAGGTTTGGCACAAAATGGGAGCTTAAAACAGATAGATGTTTTAACCTCAGCAATTGAAGCTGTTTACAAAAAGCTCGTAGAACTATCGAAGCTCGCTTAGCGGTAAAGTAACGCCAATATTCACGTTTACACTTACCGAAAAGCTGCTGTGAAAGTTCTTCTGGGCACGAGCTATCTCTTCGAGTACCGCTCCTATGTTCGTGCCCGAGGACTTCACTTCTACGTCCACTTCTTTCGTTTCTGTAGTTTCCATGTGTGTTTTCTCCTTCTATGGGATAATCCCCCGTCTTGGTGCCGGAATACGGCCCGTTCGACTATTATAATAAAAGTGTGTCCTTGTGGCTATATCAGTCATAATATCAGCCTTCATTGCTCCTCTCCAAAGTATATATTATTGTCTTTCAATACCTGATACAGCGTCGCCTCAAGTCCCTGTATTTTTCCATGCTCAAGTTCAAATTGATATTGACTGTTAATTGCCTCTAATATCTCGTGCAATAGAGTTGTTTGCTGTCTGTCTTTTGATATTTCCTTGTTTATCCTTATCAACCCTTTCAACTGCTCTAATTGCCCAAAGTGCTCTGTTGAAAATGACGGGTCAACCAGTTCCACTCTATACTCAAGACCCCCTATAATTATCCTCTTTGGTATGCTCATCAGCCATCTCCTATGTTAGTTCTATTATATTTAAAAAAATGTTTTGTGTAAAGTAAAAACTAAAATGCTTTACACAAAATCAATAACAACTAATTCACTTTACACAAATGCCACGATGGCCTCGCCGCCGCTGCAATATCCCTACAATTACTGTCTTATATCAAAATTTGTTTTTGATAAATGACTTCCATGCACATAATATTTCGTCGTTGGTATATCGAACACTGTTACGTGTCTTGAGATTGAATCTTATGTTTGATAGGAAGGTCTGACCGTTGGCGACAACCGACACTTCTTTGCTCTTTAAAAATGCGCCGTACAGAGACCATATACGATTAATCGCCCTTTCTAAATTTGTCATAGTCACACCTTTATTGACGAGTTTTTAGGGAAACGTACAGGTATTTCAATCAATACTTTAATTTCTTTTATCTTAGGGCAATCGCAATAAGGCCACCCCGAAGAATCTCTTTCCTTCTCACATACCTCATCAGGCCAATGCGCGCATATCCTCTCTTTTGTTTTCTCGTTTATCTCATAACTTTCGTCTTCACTCATGGCTTATTTCCTCCTGTGTTTTAGTATTTTGCCGTTATACCCGCCGCACTTTCTTCTCTTTAAACACTTGAATTCCGAGTGCTTCTCTTATCATATCGTACAGACCTTCCTCTGCGTCCTCGTCAAAGGTATATTCTTCTATAAATCCCGATATTCCCGAAATACCGTCATTTATCCATATTAGCGCCAAGCGCAGTTCCTCTTTATCCATTTTCTTGATATTTGATGCTATTCGCCTGAATGAATCCCCTATCTCGTTGTTTATCATACCACCTATTTTTACCATCGTATCTTTCATTTGATAATAATCGTCGTCTATCGTCTCTTCCATTTCCATCGCTAAACCTCCCTTGTCATTTCACATAATCTTTTATGTGGACTAACTGTACATTGTATTACTTCACTTCTTTGCCGTGTATTGCAGTAGCTCGTCCAGAGTTTGTTAATGACGTCAATACTTTTTTTAATGCGTAATTCGTCAAAAAGTCTCTCCTGTACCTTTTCGGCGTTAAAACGCTCAGGATAATACATCCCGTCGAATAAATATTCGATTAATTCATACTCTGATATTTTATGCTCTATATAAAAACTGCTACCATAGACGTCCGTGTGTAATATTATCCTTTTCATATATCCTCCTTCACTGATGTCGTCTACTCCTCTTTCACTTTGTTTTAGTCAGGCGGCTTGTGCTTCTGGGGATAATCCCCCGTCTTGGCGCAGGCCGCCTGCTCCAGCCTTTGGTTGGGGCTGTCCTGTCAGACTACGCTCACACCGATGGTGGTGGCGGTATTGATGACACGACGGTCTGCATGTCTTCGATTACGGCAATCTCAACAGGGTTGCCGTTGTGCGTTACTACGTAGCACTTGTCGTGGAGCAGCTTAACTGCCGCGATTACGTCCGCATCGGTGGAATCTTTGATTACGACCTCTTCTGTGGCCATTTGTTACCTCCGCCAGGGGGATTATCCCCCGTAAAATGTCCTCTCAATGAGAGGGGTTGCACTCACTTTAACGCCAGAGTTCGGCGGCTTTACCGCTTTACGTTACGGCCATCACAGGCCAGACGCTCTGTATGTATATTGAGGCTATCAACGGCGGTATCGCGTTTGCCACCATCAACCAGTTGTCCTTGTTATTACCGCAAAACATATAATCACCGGCAAATCCCTGTGCTCGCCGAGTAGCCATGAAAGCGTCTCAATTACACCTTCGAGATACATTTCGTCATACCGTATGTCATTTTCCCTTTGCCGCTCTTTCGCCGTATCAAGCAGCATTTTAATGTAGCCATCGTCTGTTTGTCTCATATCCTCTCCTTCGCTCCTAAAGTATCTCGCGGTTGTAGCAGCTTTATTGCCGCCTTTGAATCCTCATAGCCGGTTTTGTTTTTGACAAATGATCGCCAGAGGCACGATAATTCATTGTCAGACAGGTGGATGTCGATACCGAAGTCAACAACAAGGTATTCCCTCAGGCTTTCGATGCCGGTATCATCAAGGTTTTTGTCTTTCGTTGTTATGAGGCCATGTCGCCAGATTGCCTTCAGTGCGTTGTTTAGTCTTGTGGTAAATGTCTCGTTTGTCCCTTTCATATCCTCTCCTTTGCCCCTAAAGTATAGTATTTCGTCGTCGTAGACGCCGATTCATGCTGAAGTGCCGCTTTAAGTTTGCAGAGCCTCTCCTGCTCACACTGCTCGTTTATCTGACTCGCCTTGCTGTGCCGAGACGCCTGATACAAAGGGATCGATACACCTGCCTCTTTACAGGCTTTTTGCCAGGCCTTGTGTATGCCGGTGCGACTCAAGGTGAATAGAAATGTCTCAGGCATGTAATGCCGGTAATTTATCTCGATGTACGAGGCAAGGAACTCCGATATTTGGAACCGGTAGGTATTGCCTGTCTTTGTCGTCCTAAGATTATTAGCCTCATCGAGGGCGCGCTCAACCGTGACAACGGCTCCGACAATGCCCCGTCTCTTTAACGCTCGTGCTTCACCGGGTCTCATTCCGGTCTCAAACAGGATTTGGACATACAGTTGATACTTCTGTGGCAAGTGCGAAAGGATTGATTGTTGTGTTTCTGCGCTTATCCACCGCTTTAGCTTAGGTGTCACTTTAACTTTTGGGAACATCGGAACTTTCGGAATCACTTCGAGGTTGTAGAGATGATTTAGGAGACCCCGCAAAGCGTCTAAGATGTTCCTGATAGTTTTGCCCGCCAAGCCGCGTAGAAGCAATGTAGAATAGAAATCAAAGACGACCCTATAGGAAATTTAGCCTTTACGTCCCTATCGCCTAAATTTGGGGCTATATGGTGCCTTAAAATTGATCTCAACTTTGAGATATGACTGTGCGAGAGGCCGCAGGCCTCAAGATGATTAATCCGGCTCTCCATTAATTTACAAACAGGGTCAAGCGCCCTTGCCTCAAAAAGTAGTTCAGTCCCGCATGTCGGACATCTGTGCATGGTTTTCATGGTCTTATTCCTCCTTGAATCTGATATGTCATATACGCATAGGCATATATTCTATGTATCGGATTCAGGTTCATTTTTTTTGATGTTTAACTTAATGCTTTCAAGTTTTAATCGTATCGCCTTTAGCTTCTCGATGTTATTTGGCTGTGGCTGCGCCGTTAGTTCGTTGCCGTTGCCTTTTTCGTTGCTTTGACCAGCGTCCTTGCCATTGCCGTTAATCTGTGTCTTGTCGCCGTTGCCGCTGCCATTCCCTATGGAGTCCACCAATTTGTATATGTTGCTCAGGTTTAGCTTACTAAAGACGCGGCAATCGCCAGGTCCGTCGTCTGGGCATGTGTTACCCTCTACGTTGCAGTTGTGTTTAGCTATGTGTTGTTCTATTTCCTCCTTCGTTAATCCTCTTGTCGTAACTTTACATAGTCCCTGTCCCTCGCGCGCGCGCGTTTCTTTTGTATATATTCTTATTTCTTTTGTATTCCGCACCGGTGCGGTAACTACTAGACGCACCGGTGCGACAACCCCATACGCGATATGACCTCCCCTTGTCGCACCGGTGACACTATTTTTTGTATAGTATTCAGCAAATAGGTCACCTTGCATAGCCACTATTTCGAGTGTCACCCCTGACCTCCACTCGTCTGGTGGTATAAGACCGTAACTGCAATGACTATTATTTTTTAGACTGTCATTTTTTATTTTTATGATCATATTACGTTTTTGAAGGTCGTCAAGCGCTCGCGTTACGCTTCTCCTCGATAATCCAGTAAGTTCACAAAATTGGCTATGTGATATATAATCAGCATTTTTGTGGTAGCCAACGGTTTTGTAGAGTATGGCCATATACGTGTGTTCAGATTCAATTCGTATTTTTGCCTTCATCAGCTTCTCCATTAGGTCTTTATAGAACTTTACATATGGCCCATCATTCGTCGCATTATACACGAGTAATGTGGACTGATAATCATCTACCTCTAATCCCGACGGTTTTTCCTTTTTTTTCGAGCCGTTACCGTTGTTTCTCTCAATCGGCTCTTTATAATCTGCTTTACCCATTAATCCTGATGATTTTTCATTTGTTTTCCGCCAGTTACCGTTGTTTTCCATAATCAGTCCTTTATAAATAATTTATCTGCTTACTAACAATGTATAGCCTTGAATATTGCGTATACTATAAACCACAAAGAAGAGATTGTCAACACTTTTTTCGTATTGACAAATTATTTGATATATGCTATATTGTTCCAGATTGAGATAAAGGGAGGTTTTTATGACAGGTAATGAGTACATTAAGTCGAAACGGAAAGAGAAAGGCATAACCCTACAAACTCTTAGTAAAAAAAGCGGTGTGTCTTGTGGTTATTTATCTCGAGTTGAACACGGTGAATATGAAGTGACATTTAAAAATCTACTAAGAATACTCGACGGTCTTGATACCTCTATCTATGACTTTCTGAACGTGATAGGGTATTTCCCGCCGAGCTACAAGAAAGAAAATGGTATGAATACTAAAAGTTTGATTAATGGGGCCGAACCCCCGACCATGTATTTAACAGCCACCCGTTATGAACGGCCTATGAACAGCGACGAAAATGGTATTTCTGGGGTGAACGAAAGTAAGCGGGGTGGACGGGGCTCGAACCCGCGACTATAATAGTATAGTTCCAATCATTTCCATGAAAGTCAGCAGGTTCTATCTTAATTTCCATCATTTGTTCTTTGCTAACCTTCAAGCCTGTTGGATATTGAGATGTGTCCAGTTCAGCATGGATACGTAAACCTTCCTCTGTTGTAGTATTCGCAATAAGATTAACGATTATCTCATGATCAATCAAGGGACGACCAGGCCAATTTTTAGTAATATGGCAAAACATTCTGTGTTCAATCTTGTTCCATTTGCTTGTACACGGTGGAAAATGGCATACAGATATCGTTAATCCTGTTGTATCGGCTAACTTTTTTAATTCTACCTTCCATAAGCGACTACGACTTCCATTGCTACCGCCACCATCAGCAGTGATTAATAGTTTCTTTGCGATAGGATAAGATTTCTCGCCCATTTGAAACCACCATCGTCGGATGGTTTCCACAGCGAATTGAGATGTATCATGATCAGTACCAACGCTTACCCACCCTTCATTGTTGGTCAAATCATATACTCCGTAAGGGATTGCTTTACCCAAATCTTTATCTATGAAGTCATAGGTTCGCACTTTCTCAGGCTTACCTTTTAGCTGATATTCTCTGCCTCCGTTCGAAAAATCGCCTACGAGTTCCTTCTTCTTTGTGTCCACAGAAATAACTGGCTGCTCAATCTGTTGAAAATCCTTAACTTGCTGATTTATATACTCAAACTGATCATTACGATCAGGATGCGAATCTCCTTCTTTGGTCTTATAAGTTCCTTGCAAACTATATCCTAAATCCTTTAACAATTGTGCAACTGTACTATGGCTTACCTCATGCCCACGGGCTTTCAACTCCTGAGCCAATTTACGTGTACTTTTGCATGTCCAACGCAATGGAGACATAGGATCGCCTCTTGTCGTAGGTTCTACCATTAACTCTATCTGTTGTAATAATTCCTCATCGTGAACTACAACTGATTTACGACCTCCTCCTTGTCTGCGTATTCGAGACGCAATTTCCTCATCACTCAGTGTTTCTTGCTTTCCTTGCAATTCATGCTTGCCAAGACGTATCGTATTTTCTGATAACCCTGTTGCTATAGATACTGAACGCAGCGATGTCTCTATGTCGCGCAGACTGTCTTTACCTCTTATCTGACCATACAGCATGGTCATAAACTGCTGCCAACAGGTGAAGTATTTTACGTACTTGTCCGCTCCATATCGCTCGGCTAATGTTTCAAATTGATGTCTCGGTATTAATTGTAACAACTGATTGTATTTGGGCTGGATATCTTAACCGCATATGAGCTATTATTATTAACCGGATAGGACATTTCTACTTTGCTGTGACATCTTTACCGGACGGAAGTGACAAAATGTTCATATGTCTTGTATAATAACCGCAGAGAACAGGAAATGGGATTAAAAGAAAGGCGCAAAGAACATAACGATATGAAATCCGATGCCGTTGTCATAGTTCTGTTCGTGGTTATTCTGATAGTTTTACATGTCGGTGTCTCCTATGGGGATACCTTTGGCGATGGTCTGAGGGCATACGGACATGGCGATTTCACCGGCGCAATAGACGCATTTGGAAAAGCGCTTGCAGGTTACAAAGAAAACCCAAAAGACCTGTCGGCAGAGGCTAATTGTCTTTTGTATCTGTCGAAGTCTTATTTATATGCCAACCGGTTCGATAAGGCCCTCGTATTCTTAGATAAAATTTCCCCCATTCTGGAAAAATCGGAAAGTGAAGGTCTGAAACAGGAGATGTTAAATGTTTATGGATTGATTTACATGTCAACCGGAGATTTTAACAAGGCTAAAGAGTTTTACGAAAGTGCGCTGCAAAATTCGGGCAACCACGGCCTTAAGGCTGAAATACTTAACAACCTTGGAACCCTCCATGTGCTGATGAATTCTAAAGACAAGGCCATGGATTACTACGAAACAGGGCTTGATTTAAGCCGCAGCCATATAGATAATAAAACTCTGACAGCGCAAATTCTTACAAATGTAGCCGTCTTAAACATAAGCCAAAAAGATGAACCTATTGCCGATAAAAAATTAAAAGAGGCATTGTTGATATTTCAGGGCGCTGCTGACAGCCATAAAAAAGTTGAGGGCCTTATTAATGTAGCAAAGGCTTACATGTCTATGACTGTCAAATCGAATATACATAATGCCCATAGCGCGCTTGACAATGCCCAAACGGCGGCGATTTTGATAGGCGACAACAAGGCACTTCCGTATATTTATATATACAATAGTAAACTTTACGAGGAACAAAAGGACTACAAGAGCGCCTTGGTTCTACTAAAGAAATCTCTTTATGCAGCTTCGATGTCAGATGTAAAGGAATCAGTTTATATCACATACCGGCAGATGGGGCGGATTTATAGTAAAACCGGCAAGACGGGTGATGCTGTGACGGCATATAGAGAGGCTGTGCGCGCTATTGAAAATGTGGGATTGGACGCGTTTGTAAACTGCGCGCTATGCGGTGGAAGTTTTTATAAAACCGAAATAGAATCAGTATTTTATGAGCTTGCCGAAGCATTAATAGAAAGGGTGTCGAAGTCAGGCAGTTCCGACGAATCGCAAAAAGACCTTTACGAGGCCATAGACACAATAGAACAGCTTCGGGCCGCAGAACTTAAAGATTATTTCAAAGACACCTGTATAGATATTCAAAAGGCCAAAGAATCCCGCCTTGATACTGTCTCTAAACATACCGCTGTCCTATATGTGGTATCTTTTCCCGAAAAGTTGCACATCCTGATAAGTTTTCCCTCCGGCATAAAAAAATATACGGTTAACATATCCTCTGAAGCTTACACAAAAGAGGTCGTAACCTTTCGTAGACTTCTTGAGAAACGCACCTCTATGCAGTATTTAGCACACGGACAGAGGCTCTATGACATATTAATACGGCCAGCCGAGCAGGATTTGGCCATCAATGAGACAGATACAATAGTGTATGTCCCTGACAGGGCATTGAGGATGATCCCTCTGGGGGCGTTGCATGACGGTAAGGATTTTTTGATAAGAAAATATGCCATCGCCGGCACGGTCGGCATGTTTTTAACCGACGCGGGGGCATTCGCAGAGAAAGACTCAAGGATGCTTGTAACGGCATTGACTGAACCTAGGCAAGGCAATGTGCCTCTGCCCTTTATTTCGGACGAGGTTAAGGGAATAGGACAAACGTACGATTCAAGTTTACTGATGAACAAGGATTTTGTACTTCCCAATCTTAAAAACGAATTTAAGGACAAACAGTACAACATGCTTCACATGGCGTCTCATGGTGAGTTTACAGGAGATGCCGCTAAGGCGTTTATTGTTACATGGGATGGTAAAATGACGATAAACGACCTGGAAACCCAAATAAAGGAGGGCCGCTACAGCGCGAAACCCATAGAGATACTGGCATTAAGCGCATGTGAGACTGCCGCCGGGGATGAGAAGGCCGCCCTTGGGCTGGCGGGTCTGTCTGTAAAAATGGGGGTTAAAAGCACAATCGCCTCCCTTTGGAGTGTAAATGACGAGGCGACGTCAATACTATTGGTGGATTTTTACAAGGAGCTGAAGACAAGCGGCGGATTCAAGGCAAAGGCCTTACGCAGGGCACAGTTAAACATGCTGGACGACGAAAGATTCAGCCATCCTCTGTACTGGGCACCCTTTCTTTTAATTGGGAATTGGTTGTAATATCTATGATAATATCGGTTCGATTTAACAGCCGAAATTTAATTTTGGGAGGTTACGATGAAAAGTGTAGTGAGCAGATGTATATTCATGCCAGTTTTGCTGATAGCTGCAATATGTTCACCGTTAGTTCTGTATGGCGCGGACACTGAGAGTGATAAGTCTGGTGCTATCATCAAATATATACCGCCCAAGCTTGGGGCACCAAGCGTACGCACAGGGGGTGGAACAAGGGGCAATAGTGGAGACGCAATTGAATTAACTGTTCTCGCCCCGGCGCATACCGGACTAAGCTCAAAGACGCAGCCCACTCTTTGCTGGTATATGTCAAAGGCGTCAAAATTAAAGATAGAAATCAGTATAAGTGAGACAAAGGCAGCAAGGCCGCTTTTGGAAAAAACCGCAGAAATTAACACCGGTGGAATCAACTGTGTAAATCTAAAAGAATATGGGGTAAGCCTTGCCGTGGGAACTGAATATAAGTGGTTTGTATCCGTGATTGGCAGTGAAGAGAATAGGTCGAAGGACATTGTAAGCGGCGGGGCAGTAATCGTGGCAGAACCATCGAAAGAGCTGGCGAATAAGCTATCGGCTTCAAAGGGCATTGAAAAAGTTGCCTTGTATGCGAAGGAGGGATATTGGTACGATTCGATAGAGGGTATCTCGAATTTAATAAAACAAGCCCCGAATGACAAAGGTTTAAGAGAGGTAAGGGCGTCCCTGTTAGAGCAGGCAGGGCTAAAAGAAGCCGCCGATATTGATAGGAAGATGTAATTAAATTGATTTGAAATCTATATGGGAGGGCACTATGGGAAGAAGGCGGCGGGGTTTTGGTAACTGTTTAAGCAGATACGTTCTTAGGGCGCTTATCTGCCTGGTTGCGCTCTTCAGTTACACCTTATCCTACGCTGCCATAATAACAGACGGCACGGTGGGCTGGGGCGGCCAGTTAATCGGCCCGAAATTTGTCATACCGCAGTCTATAGGGACAACAGCCGGCAATAACCTGTTTCAGAGTTTCAGCACGTTTAATATAATGACCGGAGAGAGCGCCACATTTACGGGCTCATCGAACATACAAAACGTAATAGCCCGCGTAACCGGCGGTTCGTCGTCTTCTATAGACGGCACACTTAGTTGCAGCATATCGGGGGCTAATCTCTATTTAATAAATCCTGCAGGTGTGATGTTCGGCAATAACGCCACACTTGACGTAAAGGGGTCGTTTTATGTAAGCACGGCAGATTACTTAAAACTCTCAGACGGCGGAAGGTATGACGCAAAAACCCCGTCAAACTCGATATTAAC
Organism: Nitrospirota bacterium; assembly: GCA_015233045.1. Classification (GTDB taxonomy): domain Bacteria; phylum Nitrospirota; class Thermodesulfovibrionia; order Thermodesulfovibrionales; family Magnetobacteriaceae; genus Magnetominusculus. The sequence continues at coordinate 11,750 of JADFYL010000054.1, forward strand.
ATCGGCGGAGCCGTCGGCCTTTGGTTTTTTAACGGGCAATCCGGCCGGTGTGACAATAGACGGCGCTTTTCTTCAGGTCCCTAATGGGAAGACGATTTCCATAGTCGCAGGAGACATAAACATAACAAACGGTTACCTCTACGCCCCCGGCGGGCAAATAACCCTTGCGAGTGTCGCTTCAACTGGTGAGGCATTAATGTCGTCGTCCGGTATAAATGCCGATGGTTTTTCAGCCCTTGGTACAATCAATATAACACAAACAAAACGACAGACGATAAACGGTAGTGAAATTGGCAATCTTGACGTCAGCGGTCAGACAAAAGGAGGAGCCGGAAGCATTTACATAGTAGGTGGAAAATTTGTTATTGATAATGGACAGATTTTTGCCGAAACGTATGGAGGTACCAATGGCGGAGGTGTTAATATCAATATTACCGGCGATATGAATCTTATTAATGGCGGCATTATAGCGTCTGATACAGCAGGAAATGGCAACGCAGGGCCAATAAATATCAAATCTGGCAATCTATCGGTATCGGGATATAATCCTAATGATAAGGATTTTTCATATAGTGGGATATCCAGTGACACCTACGGTAAGGGTAATGCCGGCAGTATAAATATTGAGACAACAAATTTAAGTCTTGCCAACTCTGGAAGCATCCATACCTCGTCCTGGGGAGGTGCGGGAAACGCCGGTAGCATTATGATAAAGGCTTCGAATTCTATAAATATATCAGGATTTTACGATTCCGGCAGCGTTGTCTACACCAGTGGCATAGCAGGGGAAACATACGGTCAAGGCAATGCCGGTAGTATTGATATTGAGACAACAAATTTAAGTCTCACTAGTTCTGGTAGCATTAGTACTACGTCATGGGGAAGCACAGGCAGCGGCGGCAATATTGCTATAAAGGCTTCAGGTACTATTAATATTGACGGCTATTACTTTAACGGCAAAAGTGTACATTCAAGTGAGATAGTTAGTGATACATACGGTCAAGGTAATGCAGGTAGTATCAACATTGAAACAAAAAACTTAAATATTACTAATACCGGTCAAATCAGTACCACGGCATGGTCGGGAAGCACAGGCAATGCTGGCGACATTACGATAAAGGCTTCTGATACTATTAATATAGATGGTTATTACGACGCTGGCAGCAAGGGTGTTTATGCAAGTCAGATAGTTAGTGATACATACGGTAAAGGTAGCGCCGGCAATATCAGCATTGAAACAAAAGACTTAAATATTACTGATCTCGGCACAATTAGTACCACGGCACTGTCGGGAAGCACAGGAAATGCCGGCGACATCACGATAAAGGCGTCTGATACTATTAGTATAGCTGGCTATTATGCTGTCAGCAAGGGTGTTTATTCAAGTGACATAGTTAGTGAGACATTAGGTAAAGGTAATGCCGGTAATATCAACATAGAGACAAAAAACTTAAATATTACTGAGCTCGGTTTAATTAACACCTCTGCACGGTCGGGAAGCACAGGGAAAGCCGGCGACATTACGATAACGGCGTCTGATACTATTAATATAGACGGCTATTACGACGCTGGCAGCAATGGCGTTTATTCAAGCGAGATAGTTAGTGAGACATTAGGTAAAGGTGAGGCCGGCAGTATCAACATAGAGACAAAAAACTTAAATATTACTGACATCGGTGTAATCAGCACCACGGCACGGTCGGGAAGCACAGGGAAAGCTGGCGACATTACGATAACGGCGTCAGGTGATATTAATATCGCCGGTTATTACGACAGCGGCAAAAGTGTCTATGAAAGTGGAATATTAAGCGAGACATACGGAGCTGGCAAAGCCGGCGATATAACTATCCTGACGAATAATCTAAACCTCGCCAATGCCGGCAAAATAAGTACATCGGCAGAGTCGTCAAGCACGGGAAGCGGCGGCAGTATCACTGTACTGGCCCTCGGGTCAATTAATATATCAGGGTTTTACACCGATGGTTATGACGCCTATCAAAGCGGGATTTATAGCGAGACAAACTCCAGCGGCAATGCCGGCGATGTAACGCTTCTCAGCCGTAATCTTTATATTAGCGACTACGGATTAATTACGACACAAAGCACCGGTACCGGCAACGCCGGAGGCATAACGGTTAAAATAGCCGAAATGCTTCAAATGAGCGGCGGTGATATAGCAACATCTTCAAAAAATACAACGGGTGGCAACATAGATATAGCCGCTGCTGACATACGCCTTTACGATGACAGCAGCATAACTTCAAACGTAAGCAAGGGAAAAGACAAGGGCGGCAACATTACGATTACAGCGGGCACGCTCTGCTTACTTGACAGCAGCGCAATCTCCGCGGACGCAGACATTGGGTACGGTGGTGATATTACAATCAATGCCGGCACCGTGTTTTTATGGAGTCAGGAGAAGGCCCTGCACGCCTCCTCGACCATCAGTGGACAAAGTGGAACAATTACTATAAATTCACCGCTTACAGACATATCCGGCTCTATGGTTGCGCTGACCCCAAGGTATCTTGAAGCTGAAAAGCTGCTCCCGGAAAGCTGCGAGGCAAGAAGAAAAAGCAAAGGCTCGTTTGTAATCAGAGGCTTGGGAAACCTTTCCCCATGGAATAGTAAGTTTTCATTTTAATAATATCATTGGAAATCACGATACATTCCTCTCACTCCACGACATTTCTAACTGAACTTTCGCACCAAGGAATAGTGCATTTACCCGCAGACCAGATAAGCCGGAATGGCGGCCACTAAGCCGCCATTGCCAATCAATTAACTGTATTCAGGACTTATACTACGCGCTTATTCTTACTTCCAGTTTACCCCTAAGGCGTACCAGTTGCCATTGTAATAAACATACATATTTCCATCTGTAAAGGCCACAAGGGCAGCGCCGTTGGTGAACCATTGGACGTAATATGTGGCGGAATTGTTTGTTCCTGTAAGTATGCCTCCCGATGTTGTCCCAAACCACGAAGCATATTGACTATATATCGTGCTAATCATCGTGTTTGCCGCAGTGGCATTGTTCCACACTACCCCTAAGGCGTACCATGTACCGTTGTAATAAGTATACATATATCCATCTGTCCATGCCACAAGGGCAGCACCATTGGTAAACCATTGAACGTAGTATGTGGCTGAACCGGATGTTCCCGTAACTATGCTTCCAGATTTTGTCCCAAAGAACGAGGCATATTGATTATAGATTGCGGTGATTCCAGCAGAGGCGGCGTTATAGTCTGATGATCCTCCCGACGATGTAAATGTTGCGGTTACGCTTTTTGCCGCCGACATCGTAACAGCACAATACTGACCGCTTGTGTTATCACACCCGCTCCAGCTTGAAAAAGTAGAACCGGAGTTTGCCGCAGCCGTCAGATATACTACCGTTCCAGATGTGTATGACGCAGTGCCGGTGTTTCCGCTCCAACTGAGAGTCCCGCTTGATGGTGTTATAGTCCCTGAACCAGTGCCAGCTTTGGTTACCGTTATGCTGTAAGTTGTAGCGATAGTAGAAGATTTGAATTTCTGAACATTGTTATTAGTTCTATCAATGACATAAACATACCCGTTGCTGTCTACGGCTGAACCAAAAGGTTGATTAAACTGGCCGTCCCCTGACCCAGAGCTGCCCCATTGTGTAACAAAAGTCCCACCGCTTGTAAATTTCTGGACTTGATCAGTAGTCTCACCGGCAACAAAAACGTATCCGTTGCTATCTACGGATATACCTAGTTCGGATAGAAAAGTTGTGTTAGCAAAACTGCCCCATTGTGCAACAAAAGTTCCATTGTTCGTAAACCGCTGGATTCGGTGATTACCCCATTCAGCAACATAAACATATCCGTTGCTGTCTACTGCTATACCAACAGAGTCAGAAAACTGGCCGTTCCCTGAACCAGAGCTGCCCCATTTTGTAACGAAAGTCCCATCACTTGTAAATTTCTGGATTCGGCTATTATTTCTATCGTTAACATAAACATATCCGTTGCTGTCTACTGTTACATCCCTGGCATAATTAAACTGGCCGTCCCCTGACCCAGAGCTGCCCCATTTTGTAACGAAAGTCCCATCGCTTGTAAATTTCTGGATTCGGTTATTTGTCGGATCAGCAACATAAACATATCCATTGCTGTCTGCTGCTAGACCCTCAGGGATAATAAATTGGCCATTCCCTGAACCATAACTGCCCCATTTTGTAACAAAAGTCCCATTGCTTGTAAACTTCTGGATTCGGTAATTAAATAAGTCGGCAACATAAACATATCCGTTGCTATCTACTGCTATGCCAATAGGTTGATTAAACTGGCCATCCCCTGAACCAGAGCTGCCCCATTTTGTAACAAGAGAATAAGTTTCCGAGGATGGTGTTGATGACGTAAATGTTGCCGTTACGCTTTTTGCCGTAGACATTGAAACAGTACAGAAAGCACTGCTTGATGAATCACACCCGCTCCAGCTTGAAAAAGTAGAACCGGACGATGCTCCCGCCGCAAGCGTTACCGACGTTCCTGATGTGTATGACGCCGAACAGGTTGAGCCGCAGCTTATCCCCGATGGAGTGCTTGTTACGGTGCCTGAACCAGTTCCGGATTTCGTTACAGTCAGGTAGTATGAAGAGGATGTCGATGCCGTAAATGTTGCGGTTACGCTTTTTGCCGCCGACATCGTAACAGCACAATACTGACCGCTTGTGTTATCACACCCGTTCCAGCTTGAAAAAGTAGAACCGGACGATGCTGCCGCGGTAAGCGTTACCGATGTGCCCGATGTGTATGACGCAGTGCCGGTGTTGCCACTCCAGTTGAGAGTTCCGCTTGACGCTGTTACGGTGCCTGAACCAGTGCCGGATTTGGTTACAGTCAGGGTATATGAAGAAGGGGGCGATGCCGTAAACGTTGCAGCTACAGTACAATTAGCCGTTATAGCATTTGTCGTATATGTGGTACCAACCAATGAACCACCACAAGAACCGCCTACTGAGGCCGTATATCCGGATGTCGGTGTTACAGTAAAGCTTGTTGTGCTGCCGGAGTTTACAGTCTGTGGCGTTGACGGGCTTATCGTCCCGTTAGCTCCTGCCGACGGTGTTACTGTATAAGTGGTTACCACGTTTGCCGTAAATGTTGCGGTTACGGCTTTAGCCGCCGACATTGCAACAGTACAGGAAGAACCGTTTGTCGTATCACACCCGCTCCAGCTTGAAAAAGTAGAACCGGAGTTTGCCGCTGCCGTAAGAGTTACAGAAGTGCCTGATGTGTATGACGAAGAACATGTTGAACCGCAGCTTATCCCACCGTCGCTGCTTGTAACCGTTCCAGAACCTGTGCCGGACTTCGTTACGCTCAGGGTATATGTTGGTGTTGGGGTGGGGTTGGTGTTCCACATAGTGGTAGTTTGGTATATGGTGGAGGTACCAAGATCATAATACAGATACCCATCTGGCAGCGCGTAAATAGTGCCATTTTTGTATGATTGAAAGTAGACTATGTAACCAGCATTCTTCACTGCCGCCACATTCGGCGCATAGCTTATTATGGATCCAAAGGTAGAGGAGTGGGCATTATAAAACGAGCTAATAGCCGAACTCGCTTTAACATAGTCGCTACCATTAATGAGAGAAAAACTCGCACTGGAACCGGAAGCTAATGTACCCTTCGCACTTACAGAACTCCCGAATCCATTTAATATAGACGCGAGATAGCCACATACCATATAGCCATTTTCTCCATCAGTATCAGCAGAACTACCATTCAAAAAAGCAAACTGCTGATTAGCAGACCCATCACAAGCATCCATTGATACGTACCGGTTATCCTGATCCGCAGCGGGATTACCAATATAAGTGACAACAGTACCATAGACACCTAAACATTTGCCGCTTGATGGATTTTTTACAGTGTACCACGTTTCGCCCGACGACGATGAAGTCTTCGTTAAAGTAAAGAGTTGATCCGTACCTCCGGAGCAAGTCGCCATCGTCGCTGAAGTGGTCATACAGCTGCCACCAATACTTCTCATGATAGAGTAGGTGCCATCTAAGGCGTTAAGTGGCACGGCGTTTACGTTGATTCCTTTGTGTTGAACCGCATGTTTCGCCTTTCCTACGGTATTGATGAGATTTTTTAGTTCAAATCCCGAATCATAAGTAGTAACTTCATTGCCTGCGTCGGCTTGAGTGGCAGATACGTTTAAAGGCACTAACGAGCTAAGACATAAGACTGTTACCAACAAAACTACAAATGATACCACCCTTTTACTCAGTTTCCAAGTTCTCATAAAGCCCCCAATAGTCTATTAGTAGAATTCACAAAATTCGTGTTTTTATTGTACATGGGGGGGGGTAAATGTCAAATAAAAATATTTTATAAGTTAATAAAAATAATTTATAATCGTTATTTAACAAGCAGTTACAAGTAAAAATGGGGGCAGGGAAGCAGGGCAAACGCACTATGTATTTTTTTTGTCTGTCATTCCTGCGAACAGACTGTGTCATAATAGTAGGCCAGCCCCCCCCCC
>JADFYL010000001.1 GCA_015233045.1 Nitrospirota bacterium
GTTTTTTTGCCTCCATTACGGCGATGTTTTCCCTTCTTGGGTCTATGACAAACAACACGCCGGGGTATTTTTTCATTTCCTTTATGCCGCCGAGATACTTTTGCAGCTTAGTGCGTTCTTTTTCATACGCGAGTACCTCTTTTTTTGTCAGCACATCGTAGATGCCGTCGCTTTTCATGGTCTCTATCTTTTTAAGCTTCTCGATACTCTTTTTGATTGTGAAGAAATTAGTCAGCATACCGCCAAGCCATCTCTGATTGACATAATACGCCCCGGCACGTTCGGCCTCCTCGGCAATGGCGTCCTGGGCCTGCTTTTTCGTGCCGACAAACATTATGGTCTCGCCCGCGGCTGACATATCCCTGACGAAATTATATGCCTCTTCTATGCCCTTTACCGTTTTTTGCAGATCAATAATGTATATCCCGTTTCTCTCGCCGAAGATATACTTTTTCATCTTCGGATTCCACCTCTTTACCTGATGTCCAAAGTGGACACCCGCCTCAAGCAACTCTTTCATTGATACTACCACTTTTAAAGTACCTCCTGTTGGTTTTTCCCTCCGCTACAACCCTAGCGCCCCTGTGGCGGACTGTATACCGCCCGGGGACCTCTGCTAAAGCTGCCGTCTCCGGCTCCATAGCGTGTGTTTTTGTAATGGAAAGTAACATAAATGCTCATTATTTTGCAACACTATTTATTAACCAAATCACTCGCGGGATTCTAATGGCCGAAAACCATTTGCCTCACCGCCACTTATGGCGGCTATTCCTTGAATTGGACGAGAATATTTGAAATCTCCGCTACGGCCAACGCCCCAAGCTGCTTAGGAAGCGGTGCCTTCACATCGTAAAATTTTACAGGGAAATTCAACCCGTCAAAGTCAGTAAATGATATAGCCCTTCGCGGCGGCGCGGTACGGCAGTGGTCAAGGTAAAGCAGCGTGACCTCTGTCCTGGGATTGATTACGCGCATCTTTATCGCCATCATGGACTGTCTGAGTTCTCCACCCATGATTATTTTCTCTATCTCTCCGACAATGATAATATCATACTTTTTGTCTCTGGCATATTTCATCTGCGACTTGAGGTCGTTGAATATCTCGTCATTTTTCTCTATTATATGAAACAACTGTTTTTGCAGGAGCAGCTTATGCGTGAGGTCGGTAAGGTACTCGGATACTTCCCGCGCGTCAGCAGACGACTTCATAAGAAAGACAGCGGCACGGCTGCCAAAGGGAAACGGGTTTTCAGGGGTGATATAAACCTCGTTAAGACACGGCGGAGCCTCAGACTCAGACTTAGTCAGAGTTGAATGCTTAGACGAAAGCACGGTGACCTCAGGCGTCACAGCCACACTACACGCCGTAACGACAAGCGCCACCACCCACGCCGCCGCCACACCCGCTATCCGGCGCATAATCCGGCGGCTCGTAATCCGACTTCGTAGCCTGCCCCCTATCATTTAGTGATTGCCGGCCTTTCCATGACTGTCGTGGGGTCAGGCATTTGTCCCTGGCCGTTTGCTGGATTATTGTTTTTTAACAATGTCTTAATCTCTTTTGTTTCCACCATGCGCGTACTCCAGGCCGAATACAATGTGGAGTCCTTCAGGTTTATAATCCTGCCGTTAAATATTACCGATTGTCCGGTAATGGTATATGTCCCCGCAAGGACACTCATAGCGTTTTCCCTCGCTGCGAGGTCTTTGACGTCCCTGGTCAGGACTAACTCCCCTTTCTTTTTATCAATATCTATGGCATTTCCCATTCTCATCTCTATGACGTTGAAATAGTTCCTCTGCAGATAGGTCATCAATAGCTCGGAAAAGGCCCTCCCCAAGGGAGAGGTCTGTCTGACGTCGTTCACATCAACGAATGTTGTAACCAATATGGGCGATATTTGCGGGGAATAGACGCGCTCGGTATCAATCCTCGCGCCGAATGAAAGGCCGTTTGCCATGTCCCTTGCCGCTCCGTCGAGGTCGTCATATACGTTGTGCATACCATTGGAATATCCAGGGGTCGGGCCGCTTGGCGGACCTACGGCCACTTTCTCGGCGGCCTTATAGACGGAGCATCCACAGGTGAGCATTAACGTGAGGGCAATCGCCCACACCGCACATGCCGTTGCCTTAGGAATATCGGTTGTTGTTTTATATTTCATTATCAATTTTTCACTGGCACATCAGGTTTCGTTGCCACCTCCGGCCTTACTGGTTCCTTAGGTTTCACTGGTTCTGTTGGGCTCGTCGGCTCTTTAGGTCTCATTATCACGTCCACTTTCACCTCTGCCTCCGGTTTTGGCGCGGCCTCCGGTTTCGTTGGCTCCGCGGGACTTGTCGGCACTTTCCGCTTCACCTTCTTTTTTGCCTTGTGTTTGGCCGCACTCGCCTTTTTTACCGGCGCGGGTGTGGGTGCGGGGGTGGGCTTAGGTGTGGCAACCACCACGGGTTCATTCTGGCGCAATGGTATTGAAGGCATTGGCTCGTCCTTCAGCTCATTTTGTTTACTCAGCAGGTATTTTATCAACTTCGTGCGGGGAATTTTAACCGATGCCACAGAGACGACCTCGGCCTGCTCGGGGCTTATCAGCCTCACGTTGACAAACACCTCACACGGCTCTACCTGATACGTGCCAGCCACAATAAGCGAGTTGGTATAGTCGAAGTTAAAACTCTTTGGCGTGATGTCTATCTTGTTGCCCTGTTCAGGTAGGCCGCTCCTGCTTAGGTACAGCTCGCCTACTTTGTTGGACATGACTATTGACTTCATTTCCCTCACATCTGTCACCCTGTAGTCCTTCATGCGAAGCTGCGACAGTATCTCCTCGGCTATCAGACGCCCAAACATGGATGTCTGGTTGAGATTATTTATGTCAACAAAAGTGGTTACGATTATCTTATTCTCGAATCTGGGAATATCGCCATTTCTCTCAAGCTGCCCGACGATATATGCCGACTTCAGGTCAATATCGGTCATGTTGTCAGCGGGATTGTCCTCAGAATGAAACAGGGCGCAGCCCGGCATCGGTTCGACCTTTGGCACGGTGTATCTCTGCTGGCAGGCCATAGTGCAAGCCATGATAATAATGGCCGAAGCGGCTATGAGATTCGATAATTGTCTTTTCATTTATCCAAAGTGTTTGGCAATTGTTTTTTTACAATACCGATTACATTCGGTATCGGCCACGCGGTCTGAAACGTGCCGCCCTCGTCATAGTCAGTGCCGTAGCCCCCGATTTTTTCGATCTCCGTGTCCTTTGCCGAGATATAAAGAGAAGCCTGTCGCCCTCCCTCAAGGTATGCGGCGCTGGCAATGGAAATCGGAAGGGACATTATAATATCAATAAAATCGTGAACTGTGTACGGCGAGCGGGAAAATAACAGGAGCACGTTGCCGTTTTTGTCCTTGCCAACCGCGGCTATGCTCCATGCCGACTGCTGCTGCGCCCAGACATTCTTGTTTGTGCAGCTTACCATCCTGATATTCTGTATCAGCGTATTGTATTTCCCCTTGAGCTCTTCGAAGTTTTGACACTCAGAGTCTATTATCTGTGCGTCGGCTACGGTGGAATCAACGGGATTAAACGCGAGGGCCGACTTATAGGCTTTGGAGACCTTAGGATTGTTTACGTGGCTGAAATTCTTCATATACCCCACGCTTGTGGAGCTGTCGGCCTGATACATGCCCGCATTTGTGGCAATCATAAGATTATATTTTTTTGCCCATTCCCTCGCGGTCATCGCCTTGCCGCCAAACTCGGATACTGTGAGGAGTTTAAACGCATAGTACGCAGGGTTGATTTTTACCACCGTTATCTTTGAATTGCCCATGTCGGATTTTTGAGGGGATTCAAATTCGCGCAAATACAACCCCTCGTCAAGCCTTTTCCAGTTTTCCGCCGCCGCAACGGCGGCGGTAATCAGCACCGCAAAGGCCATGGTACCCGATAAAGTCCATAAACGTTTTATCTGCATATTATTAAGATTGCTTTAGCCCCAGGCATATTTTCTTTTCTTTCTTTGATTTATATATTTTTCCGCCGACAGCGCCGCAACACAGCCATTGGCCGCCGCAACTACAACCTGCCTGACCTCAGTGCATGATACATCACCCGCAGCAAACACACCCGCGACATTCGTCTCCATCATCCTGTCTGTCAGCACACACTCCTCGTCGCTTATATCAACCGAAAAGTTCAGAAAATCCACAATCGGCCTGTTGCCGTGCAGATATACGAACACGCCGTCCATCGGCATAAAGGTTTCGGCCTTCGTGTCGTTGTTGTGCACTATTACACTTTCTACGAACTCTTCGCCCCTGATTTCAGTTACCCTGTGATTTATGAGCACACTGATTTTTTTCTCATTCAAAATCGGATGCCCATCAACCCTCAGCCTGTTGCTCTGGGCTATCAGCGTTACCCTGTCAGTAAATCTCGCCAAGACCTCCGCCTCTTTGGCCGCCTCCTCAGAATCCCCTATAACACATACGTTCTTATCCCTGTAAAATGCCGCGTCGCAGATGGCGCAGTAACTTACGCCCTTGCCCAGCAACTCTTTCTCTCCCGCAATTGACGGCTTTCTGCCCATTGAACCTGTGGCAAGGATTACCGTCTTGCCCAAGTAGTTGCCGTCCATCGTGTAGATTTCCTTTGGCTCGCCCTCAATGTTTACGCCTATGACCTGTGTCTCTATGTACTCCGCACCAAACGTAACGGCCTGATTTCTGAATATATCAAGCAGCTCCGCTCCGGTTATTGGCCTTGCGATGCCCGGATAGTTTTCTATTTTATGCGTGAAGGCAAGCGCCCCCGCCGACTTTGACTTGTCGAGCACTACGGTCATCAGGTTCAACCTTGCCGCATACTGCGCCGCGGCCAGCCCTGCCGGCCCGCCTCCCACTATCACCACATCGTATATCTTCTGCCCTTTCATGTCTACCTCTATTAAATTCCCACGCTCAGAAATAGTTTAACACGTTATAGTATGTGTCCCTCTGGGCCGGTCTGAACCCCGATGACTTTATGGCGCTTATTATATCATTTTTCGATACCATAAATGCTACACCCGCCGCTTTTACAACATTTTCTTCTATCATCGTGGAGCCGAAGTCATTTGCGCCGAATCTAAGCCCCACCTGCGCCATCTTTATCCCCTGCGTAACCCACGACGCCTGAATGTTTTTGACATTATCCAGATAAAGCCGGCAAAGCGCCAGCACGCGCAGGTAATCAGCCGCCGTTGCGTGGGTTATTGTGCTGCCAAGGGTAGAGCCGCCGGGCTGAAACGTCCATGGGATAAACGCCGTAAACCCGCCTGTCTCCTCCTGAAGCCGCCATATTGCCTCAAGGTGGGCAACTATATCCTCCGGCGTTTCAACCGTGCCGAACATCATCGTCGCCGTAGTCCTCATCCCCAGCATATGTGCCTCCCTCATCACCTCAAGCCACGCGGCGGTGTTTATTTTTCGCGGGCTTATGGCGCTTCTGACCCTGTCTGAGAGTATCTCCGCCCCGCCGCCGGGAATCGAATCCAGCCCCGCGTCTTTTAACACCGCAAGGGTATCTCTTACAGTAAGGTCGGCCTTTTTTGCCATATAGGCAATCTCAGGGGGAGAGAACCCGTGGATGTTTATTGTGAACGCCTTTTTTATCTTTCGCAGCATCCCTATGTAATAATTAATGTCGAGGGCAGGGTGGAGGCCACCTTGCATTAAAATCTGTGTGCCACCAAGGGCGATAGTCTCTCGGATTTTCTCCATCAAGACGCCCTCATCAATAATATATGCCTCCTCATCGCATTCGTCTTTATAAAAGGCGCAAAAGCTGCACTTATTTACGCAGACGTTTGTGTAGTTGATGTTCCTATCAACAATAAACGTAACAACACCCTCAGAATGCAGGGTCTTTCTAATCTCATCGGCCTGCCGCCCAAGCTCAAGCAACGGCGTCTCGGTGAGATGCGTAAGGGCCTGCGGCCGTTTATCAAATAAACCGCTCAAGCAGAGACCTCTTCGTATGTGGCGTTACGCTGCACCGGCTCTTTCTGTGCCTTTGTAATCAGATTAATCATCTCACCCGTAGTAAGCATCTCAGATGAGGCCGCCCCTGCGCTGTGGGCTATTTTCTCTTCTATCACCGTGCCGTCAATGTCGGTAGCGCCAAAGAAGAGGGCAATCTGGCATATCTTCTCGCCAAGCATTATCCAGTATGCCTTTATATGGGGGAAGTTATCAAGGACAAGGCGGCTTACCGCTATTGTCTTTAAATCGTCCAGGCCAGATGGATAGCGCGTTACCTCTATGGCGGCACCGGGCTGATACGAAAGTGGAATAAAGGCCTGAAACCCCCCTGTGCGTCCCTGAAGCTCACGCAGTGCGAGGAGGTGGTCAACCCTGTCGCCGTATGTCTCGACATGGCCATAGAGCATTGTGGCGTTTGTCCTGATGCCAAGACTATGGGCGGCCTCGTGGATTTCGAGCCACCTTGAGGCGGGGATTTTCTCTGGACACAGTCGCGCGCGAACGTCGGCATTAAATATCTCCGCCCCGCCGCCGGGCAGCATATCAAGCCCTCGTGCCTTTAGCGCGGCAAGTGTGCCACGCAGTCCAAGTCCGCTTAATTTCGTAAAATGGTCAATTTCGACGGCCGTAAATGCCTTTATCTGAACGCGTGGATATTGTTTCTTTATCTCTGAAAGCAAATCAAGGTAATAGCTAAACGGCCAGTCAGGGTGAAGGCCGCCGACTATGTGGAGTTCGCTAAAGGGTGAGCTTGTTGCGGCCAGTTTGGCAAGCACTTCGCCAATAGTCATCGCATACGCGCCCTCCTGCCCCACTGACCGGCTAAAGGCGCAGAACTTGCACCTGTTGACGCAGAGGTTTGTCGGGTTGATGTGGTGGTTTCGTGTGTAATAGACCTTTTTACCGTGGAGACGCTCCGCAACAAACGAAGCCGCCCTGCCCACGCCAAACAGGTCGTCAGAGTTAAAAAGTTCCAGTGCGTCGTCTCTGTCGAGCCGCTTCCCGCTGTAAACCTTATCAAACACACACAAGGGCATACAGTATTCTAACATAATACTGACGAATTCAAACACAGATGTATTTTTTTGACAATAATGAATTATATTATGATATAATCATATAGTGCTTTCGGGTGAAACCAAAAAAATGATATGATTGATCGCGATAACTCTAATAGGGGGGCAGTAAGTTTTTTAAACACGCCGCGGCTGACTGTCTTTATATCGGTAGCCGCCATAATGTTATCAATCATTACAGCCTTTTGGACAAAAGACAGGACAATAAAAAGAATCCATAGAGACGCGGTAGAGCGTTTAAATTCATATAATAGTTATTTGATTGACAAGGTGAACAACTATGGCGTCTTCCCTAAATTATTATCAGAAAGACCTTACACTAAAGAATACTTGGAACATCCCGTTGACCAAAATGAAATGAACGAATATTTATCGCAATATAATGAATCTATTGAGGCGTCCGTAACTTATATCATTAATAAGAATGGAGTCGCAATCGCTTCAAGCGACTACAAGAGCGCCACCAGTTTTGTTGGCCAGGATTATGCGTTCAGAGAATATTTTCAAAACGCGATTAAGGGGATTCCCGATGAGGATATAGCTATTGGCACTGTATCAAAAAAGCTTGGTTATTACAGGTCATATCCGATAAGGAATGCCGTTGAGATAATCGGGGTTGCCGTGATAAAATACGATGTAAACATATTCACGCCTCAGAATACGAATTCCAAAGAGATAGTATTAATTGCAGACGATGACGGGGTTATTTTTCATACCAGTGATAAGCGGTATCTCTACCACGCGCTGCACAAGTTACCGGAGGATGTCTTACAAAAGATACGACATGACAAGTCATACGCGGATGAGCCACTGCTGCCGCTCCCGATTATAAAGGAATCAGAAAAAGGTGGCATGAAATCCGTTACAATCCGCCATTATGACGGCTCCAATCAGGAGCAAGACACAGAATATTTGATGGTAGGGACACAGAGTAAGGACTCTATTTGGAATGTGCATCTGCTTGTCGGGCTTTCCGATGTTGGAACCGCGGTTAAGAAGAATGTCATATATGTATTGTTATTGATGTTTGTATGTTATCTGATTGGCATATTTCTGATTCACAGAGATAAATCACGGAAGGATTTACTGGAGAGCTATAATGATTTATTAGAACAAATGGCGATTGTGGATAAACATGTAACGGAGCAGGAAATTATAAACTCTGTCCTGATATTATCGTTGTCATCTGATCCGATTGAGGTACATCTGCAGAGGAAATTAGAAGTAGTTCTGGAGCATCTCTCACAATCTAAAGGGTGTATTTTCCTTTATAACGAGGCGCTTAAAGTCCTTCAGATTGCGGCGCATCGTGGATTCAGCGACGAGCAGTTGGCAAAGTGCTCAGTAGTTCCCATTGGCCAGTGTCTGTGCGGGTTGGCGGCGTCAACGAAGGAGGTGGTGTTTTGTTCAGATTGTAACAAGGGCAGCCACACGATTTCCTACGAGGGGATGCCCCCCCACGGACAATACTGCGTGCCTATTGTTTCAACAGACAAGCAGACTGACCGGATGTTGGGGGTAATCAATGTCTATGTGGGCGCGGGCTATGAACGCAATGGCGATGACGAGTTATTTATAAAAAATATAGCGCATGTTATTGCGGGCGTTATTTTACGCAAACAAGAACTGCAGCTCATAGAGCTGGACAGAACTGAGAGTCTGACAACGCTGGCTGCGGGCATAGCGCATGAGATAAACAACCCGTTATCTTTTATTAAGACATCTGTAAGCTCCTTCCAAAAAAATCTCGCGAAGGTTGAACATTTCATAAGACATACGCTGCTTTCGCAGGAGCCCTTCCCCGGTGAACAGACAGAATCATCATCACATCAAAAGAACATATTTGACGCGATTTCTATGATGAACAGTAAAATCAACTCGTCAAATAAGGGTATTGAGAGAATCATGGAAATCGTCAACGGGCTAAGGGTATTTACACGCCTCAACAAGACAGACATAGAGGAATTGGACATAAACAAGTGCATAGACGAGGCGTTGTCAATGCGAATAAGTAAAGACTCAGGCGTAACAATAGTCAGGGAATACGGGCAACCGCTGCCGTATCTTTGTGAGTCGCGTTCAATGAACCAATGTTTTTATCATATAATAGACAACGCGGTTCAGGCGGTTAATGATGTCGGCACGATACGGATAGTTACGGCGATAACGGGTATGGAAGGCGAGCTAATAAAAATCAGGATAGAAGACGACGGCGTAGGGATGACTGAGGATGCGGTGAAGCAGGCGTTTGTCCCATTTTTTACGACAAAAGAAGTTGGTTCAGGCAAGGGCCTGGGGCTGGCCATGGTGGACGGGATAATAAAGCGGCATGGCGGCAAGGTTTCATTAGAAAGTACAGAGGGTAAGGGGACGGCCATAACGATAATCCTGCCGCTTATGCAAAATAAAATGTTCTACAATTAATATCAGGTTGCATACAAACGAGTAACAGGAACATTCCCCGACAAGCTCATGAGGGCGTTAAGTCACACAAACCTGTGCTTTAAATTCATTACGTCCCGATAGAGAACCACCCCAAGTATAATGTCAAGGCCATTGGTAACGGGGATGGCCCTGAAACTGTAGCGCGAAAACATCTCGGCTGCCTCAATAAGTGTGTTTTCCGGTTTCAGGGCGATGACGTTTGTCGTCATAATGGCCTCAAGTTTATCCTCTATACTTGCCTGTAGCGCCTCTTTAAGGTCAACCACGCCGAGCAGCGTGTCCTTTTCGTCAACTACGTATATGTACATTATCACGTCCTTGTCTTTGGCAATTTCACGATACTGTAGCAGCAGATGGGACACCTGCGTATGCGGGGGGAGTTTTATGAAATGCGACGTTGAGAAATGGACAAGCTCCTCGTCATGTTTATCGAGCAGGAATTGCACCTTTTGGGCGTTTTCCTTATCAATTAGTTTCATAATCTCGTCCGCCTCCGCCGCTGGCAATATGGCAAGTATATCGGCTGCCTGGGCGGGAGTCATATCATTAATCAATTCGGCAGCCCTCTCCTTCCTGATGCAACAGATAAGTTCTCTCTGAACGCGCGGCTCGATTTCCTCCAGCGTATCAGAGGCGTGCTCTGTTTCAAGTTCATTGAATATGGCAAGGCGCTGTTCAGAGCTCAACTCCTCAAGGATGTCCGCCAGGTCAACCGGATGAATATCGGTGAGTTTCTCTTTCAGGACATTTAGCTTGACATTGCCCTTGAATGCGCCTGTATTTTCAGGCAACGGCTGGACGTAAGCCCATGACAGGGTCTCTTTTTTCAGGAAATCTGCCCCGAACAGAAACTTCACTATGGGTTTGAGGCCAAGTCTTTTTAGTAAGGCGTATCTGCTGAAATCCACGTCCGTAACATACAATACTTTATTACGCAGCTCCAGCTTTATATCATAGACCATATCTATTTCATTATCATCCATGTCAAGGACTTTTTTATCAAGAATATGGGTATTGAGGAGCACCCTGCCTTCGGGCGGCTCGCCCTCATATTGGCTCAGACTTTCAAGTTCAACGGTAATCCTCGCGGCGTTGACCGTCGCTACACGTTCCCACGGTACGAGAAGCGCCTTGCCGCCAAATGGACGATGAATGATAAAGTGGGTAACTCTGGGGATTTTCTCTTTCTCCACAATGGCAAGGTCCATCAGTTTCCCGATCTTTTCGTTTCCATTCAATACCTTTGTGCCAATAAGGTCACTTAAAAAGAACACCTCGGCATCCGTTTCCTTGTCCGTGTCAATTATAGTGTTCAAGGCCAACCTCCATTATCTTACCAGTGTAATAAATTTATAGCCCAACAATACCACAAGGAAAATCAGATAAAGCCGCAATAGCAGCAGCGAGAACTTTACCCACGGCGACATCTCCACGTTTGGGGTCTTGTATTTCTTATTAATCTCGCGAACCTTAGCGTAATTATTTTTGAGAAAACTCCTTATCATAAATGTTCTTGCCTCCTTCGCTATTTGAGTATATCAGGAAATAGGGTGCTTATTCCATAGATGCTTGATATGACGATTATGACCGCCACTATCCCCACAGTGACTATGTTTTGTGTCAAAGAATTTGTATATTCCCCCATGGTCTTTTTGTTGTTCAACAGGAGAATCAGAAAGACCAGAGCCGCTGGCAGCAAAGTAACCGCGACGACCTGTACAAATAGTGTGATAAGCACAAGCGGCGCTTTTGGAATCAGCACTACAACCCCAGCCGAGGCCACGAGTAAGAAGAAGAACGCGTAAAACCATGGGGCCTCTTTTATCTTATAGTTTAGCGAGTGCGCCCAGCCGAAGACCTCTCCAAATGCCCATGAACTGGCAAGCGAGATGCAAACCGCGCCAAGGAAACCGGCGTCAAACAGGCCAATCGCCATTAAAGCACCGACATGCTTATTGGTTCTCATCAGCATAATGGACGCTTGTGCCGCATCGTCAACGGCCACCCCTTTTAGTACCGTGCCGGTGACTATGATGATAAATACGGCCACAACCCCGGTAAACATCGAACCCATAAATGTGTCAATCTTGCCCCAGGGAATGTCCTTTTCCTTCATGGCCTTGTCAACGACGGCGCTCTGCTGGAAGAAGAGCATCCACGGGGCTATCGTAGTGCCGACATTCGCCATAAGGAAAAAGAACAAGTCGTTATTAAAACCTCCCGGAAAGTTGGGAACCAGTCCATTGCTTATTATGTCCTTGACAGATGGATTAATCAAAAACGCACATGGGATATAAATCAGATTTAGCCCACAAAAGACGAGGGTTATCTTCTCCCACGTCCAGTAGCTGCCGCTGAGTACCATGCCCACCATTACAACGCACATCACTATGACCGTTAGATAGGGCGATACGCCGAATATTTTAAGGGCGGATGTCATGCCGATGAACTCCGTCACCATCGTCATCCAGTTTACAATCAACAAATCCAGCAGCGAAAACCATCCCCAAAAGGCACCAAATCCCTCGAAAATTGCCTCCGCGTGACCCCGCTTTGTTACCGCGCCCAAACGTACCGTCATTTCCTGCACGTAGTAGCAGACGGGGATGAGTATTACGATAACCCATATAAGATTATAGCCGTACTTCGCCCCCGTTGCCGCGTACGTAGTAATGCCGCCCGCATCGTTGTCGGCGATCATCACAATAATGCCCGGCCCCGAAATAATGAGAAATAGTTTTATCGCCTTAATAATCTTGCGATACTGGTAATACAACTGCGTAAAAATGCTCATTATAAGCCCTCCACAGCATATCCGATATAGGACATTATAGTATACCCGATATAAAAAATTATTCTTATCAGCCGAATCTGCCGGTTATATAATCCTCAGTCAGTTTATTGGAGGGATATGTGAACACCCTTGGGGTTTCGTCAAATTCTATCAGCTCGCCAAGCATTATAAATCCCGTGTAATCGCTCATCCTTGCCGCCTGCTGCATGTTGTGCGTGACGATTACTATTGTAACGGTATCCTTTAATTCAACCGCAAGCTCCTCGATTTTAGATGTAGAGATGGGGTCAAGCGCCGATGTAGGCTCATCAAAAAGCAGCACTTCCGGGGCAACCGCGAGGGCGCGGGCTATGACCAGGCGCTGCTGCTGCCCCCCTGAGAGCGTGTAAGCGCTCTCGTTGATTTTGTGTTTGACCTCGTCCCAAATGGCGGCCTGTTTGAGGGCAAACTCGACATGTCCGTCAAGTTCGTCGCGTCTTTTTACCCCCCTAAGCCGCAGCCCATAGGCAACGTTTTCGTATATTGACATAGGAAATGGGGTCGGTTTTTGAAACACCATCCCCACACGGCTGCGCAGCTCAATGATGTCTGTGTGCTCGGCCAAAATATTCATGTCATTAAACATGATCTCCCCTTCGTAGCGGTTACCGGGGTAGAGGTCGTGCATTCGGTTAAAGCACCTCAGCAGTGTCGTCTTGCCGCAGCCAGACGGCCCTATGAGCGCCGTTACGGCGTGTGCGTGTATAGGAATGCTTATGTTTTTAAGGGCATGCACTCCGCCCGCATAATAAAAGTTGAGCTGTTTTACCTCATCCATCTATCGCCCATTCTCACTGTTATCACCCACACAATCGTGCCCACAGTGCATCCTCTTGTCTCTGACAATTGAAAACCCCTCCTTTGACTTAGCGGCCTTCTTGACGTCCGTTGCTATGGACGCCAGATGCGCGAAGGATTCTATTTTATATATCTCAGTACTCACCACACCAATTGACAAGGACAAAAGTTGATATCTCTCCGCCTGTCCTTTTCTGCTTACTGAATCATAATATCCTCTTTCATAGTCGTTTTCGCCATGAAATTCCCTGAGCCTTGACTTAAAACTCTCTATCAGCATATTGCAAAGCGTGAGCGACATGTTCGGATGGGCAAGGAGGATAAAATCGTCCCCGCCGATATGCCCGACGAAGTTAAAATCATGTTGTTGTACCCTCACAATTTCCTCCATTATCTGCCCCAGCGTCCTGATTACCACATCGCCCTTTTCAAAACCATAGTTGTCGTTGTATGGTTTAAAATTATCAAGGTCTATGTAGCAGACATCGAAGTGTATGTTTTGGGTAAGTCTCTTGTTTATCTCCTCCGAGATAGATTTGTTGCCGGGCAGCCCCGTAAGCGGGTTGGCGTTTTTAGCAAGAGATATGGATTTCTCAGTAACAGCCGCTAACAGCTCGCTTATAGTGACAGAACCAAGGTATTTTCCGTTTCTTGTCACAGTAATGTCGTCGTAAAGCAATTCAACCTTCCTCATTCTAACCATCCCGGCAACATCTTCAATCGAAACGTTTCCCTCTACCGAGAGAAACTGCGTCTCCATCAGGTCATTGACCCTCTTACGGTAGTTTAGGGCACTGCCATAGCCGCACTTGCCAAGCATCTGATTCTCTAAAAACCTCTGCCTGTTGATAATCCCGAAAATCCTGTCGTTTTCGACAACAGGCATACATCTAAAGTCACTATTACTTATTAAAGTATTAAAGGCCTCCATCAAGGTAGTATCTGGAAGGAGGCCGTCTCTCTTGACCGCAATATCGCCTATGAACACATTGTCAGGAAATTTGCTGTAACTATCCAGTTTTTTCCCCTTCTGGGAGCAAATTTCTACTTTGGCCTGGCTGTTTAGGCCGGGGGCGGGTCTTTGCAGGTAAAACCCCTGCAATAGCTCTATGCCCATGTTCATAACATGCTTGAGTTCCTCTTCTTTTTCTATACCTTCGGCAATAACCTTTATGCCAAGCCTGTGGCACACTGTCGTAATGGCGTCAACCAGGTTATGCTTGATAAGGGCCTTGTCCACATCGGAGATAAAATGCCTGTCTATTTTTACATAATCTGGTTCGATTATTGACAGCATCTTTAAACCACCATATCCCACCCCAAAATCATCTATTGCAATCTTATAACCCGTTTCTTTAAACTTATGAACGACCTTATTGAACGCGTCGTAGTTTGCGATAGCGCTTTCTTCGGTTATTTCAAGGACAATTTTATCTTTTGACAAACCCCATTCCCTTATATAGTGGTCAGTAATCTCACACCATCCGGGGTTATCTGTAATCGTCTCAGGGCAGATGTTTATGAATAAGTACGAATCGGTCTTGCTGATACCCTCCTGGGATGCCTTTACAAGGGCGTTTTCCTGACACGCCGAATCCAATATAGACAGTGTGTTGGTTACCTTAGCCTTTTCAAACAACTCGCCTATGTTAAACGGCGACGAAGTCCTTATAAGTCTGGTAAGGGCTTCATATCCATAGGCGCCCCCATCTTTCGACGAATAGATGGGCTGAAAGTGAATAGTTAAGGCATTAGTGTCTATTAACCGGTATATATGTTCTCTTGTTTCACCTAAGTCGTAATCCTTTGGTTTTTTAGCCAAGACATCATCCAATGTCCATTTTGTTTTCATACATGTGCCTCCTTCAGTATGCTCCTTGTTCCATGCAAACCATGACAGGGGCTTTGCCTGTCCGTTTCCTTCCCTCTTCAGCAAAATACCAGACTATGGGGAAAAAGTACCTGACTTCACACTTTGTACATGAATACAGATTACCCGCGAAGTACTCACCTTTAAGTTCAAGCTGGGAATTACAATCGTCACAATATCTCATCGTTTCCTCCTATGGTCAGGATATGCCGTTGTATGTTGTATATTAAACGATGGGCTGTTACAAGAATATTAAGGAATTATTAAGAATAGATTATATTTGTGTGAAATCTTGCAAGGGAGTACAGAAGCTGCCAACGGGGGGATAATCTCTCGTCTTGGCGATAAACAAAACATTGTCAAAATTACGGGTGAGGGGGGTTACCCCCCTCGTCTTTAATCCTTTAGCAGCCTGTATATCAGTGACCAGTAGAAATAGCCTCTTATGTCCACTCCGTGCCTTATATGGCGCTTTTTGATAAAGTATACAGCTTTCTCTTCCTCATCAAAATTCCGGCGGTTACAACACCCGCAGCATATAGTATCTCAACAAAGTTTGTTACGCGCGCGTCCAGATGGAAGACACTTGCTATAAAAGGGTCAGTCATTGCCAGTTCGGCACCTATTCTGCCAAGCACCGCGGCAGATATATAGATTATAAAAGGGTATTTATCCAGCAGGGCGGCGAGGACATTGCTGGCAAGAAATACAATTGGGATGCTTATGGCAAGTCCGGTAATCAGAAGAGAAAGATTCCCTTTTGACACCGCGGCAACCCCCATCACGTTGTCGAAGGACATGGTTAAATTCGCAATAACTATTATCTTAATAGCATGTAAAATGTTGGTGGACTGATCCCCTTCCACATCCGCGGCGCTTATCTCTACGCAGCGCTTAAGCGCTATCATGGTAATTATCACCCCGCCGATAAATCTGACATATTTTAATTGCAGCAACTCCGAGACGTAAAAAATCAATACAATATTTATGGCAAACGAACACGCCGCCCCTATAACCAAACCCTTTTTTCTGCTTGTCTTAGGCAGGGATTTGACCGCCATCGCAAGCACGACCGCGTTGTCACTCGATAGGGCGAGATTGACAAGGATTACGTTTAAAAAATCATAAAAAAGGCTTATATCCATTGTCATCGCCCGCTGAGAGACAAGATTTTATCGCGCATGTCCGTAACTTCCCACGGGAGTTCCATGTCTGTCCTGCCAAAGTGCCCATAGACAGCAAGTTTCTGATAAAATATCCCCCCATTTGCCTTGTTAGGAAGGTATCTTAGGTTGAATTTCTTTAAGATTGCAGGCAGTCTGAAGTCGAATAACTGCTCTATTATATCCTCAATCTCCTGGTCTTTTATCTTGCCCGTCCCGTATGTGTCTACCTGAATGCTTACAGGCCTGGCAAGTCCAATGGAATAACTCACCTGAACCTCACACTCATGGGCCAGCCCGGCCGCTACCACGTTTTTTGCCGCATATCTGGCCATGTATGCCCCTACTCTGTCAATTCTAAGCGGTCCTTTGCCGCTTAGGGCGGCGTCCGAGTTTCTCGCATACCCGCCATATGTATCCATAGCCTTCTTTCTGCCGGTAAGGCCGGAGTGTGACGATGGGCCGCCCGTTACAAACGCACCGTCAGGGTTTATAAAGATACGCGTCTTATCATCCAGCCCTATATTCTCATCGGCAAACGCGGCATCTATTACACGCGCTCTGACGTCGTCTCTTAGCTTCTCTATCGCTGGCACATCGGCTGACTCCTGACACGCCTGCACAATTATGCTGTGTATCCTGTAGGGAAGGCGATTTTTATACTCCACACCCACCTGCACCTTACCATCGGGGGCAAGATATGGCAACTCATTATCAAGGTGTGCCCTGTCAAGCCTTATCGCGATTTTATGGGCCAGCCATATGGACAGCGGTATGAAGGCGGGCGTCTGATTACACGCAAAGCCGAAGATGGTAGCGTTGTTTTTCACCACTATTTCGTCCATTTCGCTGTCTGACATCTGATGTTCGTTATATATGCCATATTTATCCGGCTTAAGTTCCTTGAGGCTTGTAATTATGCTGCATGTCTTGTCGTTAAATGCCTGTTTGGTATAACCAATCCGGCGTATTACCTTCCTTGCAATGTTGGCAAAATCCATGACAGCCTTAGACTCGAACATAGACGCTATAAACACTATTGATGTTGACACAGCACACTCGGCGATGATTCTCGTATTGGGGTCCTGAAGCAGGGCATGGTCAACGATAGCGTCGCTGATCTGGTCGCATAACTTATCCGGATGTCCTGCCGTTACAGACTCCGATGAGAGCATGAAGTCATTATTCATAGAGTGTTCACCTCCGCAGGCATTGTTTTTGCCGATTTTTTCGTTGCCTCGTTTATCAACAGGGGAATGACAGACGCCGAACCGGCCACCAGCGCGTCCACCAGATTCATTGGCGATATCTTTAACAGATTCCTCAACCCCGGCACTGTCATCGCAAGCAATTGTAACAAGAACGACCCTCCAAGTGCAATGTTCATATATTTATTGGGTGGGAGCGTCTCTTTATCGAATATGCTATGTTTGTCTGTGCGGCAGCTTATGGCGTGCAGGAGCTGAGAAGTCGAGAGGCTCAAAAATGCCATATTGCCCGCTCGCGGCGAAACGCCGTATCTGGAGATGCCATAGGCGTATGCCCCAAGCGAGGCGGCGCTCATCGTAAGCGACTCGAATGCTATGCGCTTGAAATCCTTCGCTTCAATTATATTTTCGTCGGGGCTTCTGGGGGGCTGGCTCATTATGTCCGGCTCTGGTTGCTCTAATGAAAGGGCGATGCCGGGAAATATATCAGAGATAAGATTTATCCATAAGAGCTGAATGGCGCTTATCGGATGCCCAAACCCAGCGGCGATGGATGCAAACATGACCATTATCTCACTCATATTCGTGGAGAGAAGATAGTGGACAGATTTTCTGATATTACTGTAAATCGCCCGCCCGTGGCTGACAGCGATTATCATCGTTTCAAGATTATCGTCTTCCAGTATAACATCGGCTATTTCACGCGATACGTCAGTACCTGTGCGCCCCATAGCGATGCCAATGTTGGCGGCCTTAAGGGCAGGCCCGTCGTTTATCCCATCTCCGGTCATAGCCGTAACTTTGCCCGCCCTCTGTAAGGCACGCACTATCTGAAGTTTTTGGGCCGGGCTTACGCGGGCAAAGACGTTTACATTTTCACATAACGCGGTCAATACTTGGGGGCTTAGTTCATTTAAACTGGTCGAATCCAGTATCTCAATCTGGCCGTCATTACCAAGGTCTAACTCCTTCCCTATGGAGTAGGCAGTCGGCACCTGGTCGCCCGTGATCATTATTGTATCTATACCGGCTGTGTGAAATGCCTTAATCAATGCCTTTGCCTCAGACTTTACCGGGTCTGCCATGCCGACAAGCCCAAGCCATGTCAGCCCTGAGGATAGTTCCGCCGTGCCATCCTCATCAATGAATTTATACGCCACACCCAGTACCCTCAGTGACTTACCTGCTAATTGCTCATTTTCGTTTTGAATCTGATCCCTTTCGCCGTTTACAAACTCATATTCAATACCGTCTTTCAGGTAGAATTTGCATAAATCCAAGACCTCCGCAGGGGAGCCTTTCAGGGCTGCAAGCTTCCTTCCCGCGGCGTCTCCAAACACCCCGTCTCCACTAAACCTGTGTACCGTAATCATGTAGTTGCTGCCCTCTGAACGGTGTTTTATATCTATCAGGGGAAAACTCCTTCTCATCCGCAGGACATCCACCCCCGCGCCGATGGCAATATGAACAAGGGCGTTTTCTGTTGATGAGCCGTCAAGGACGTAGCCGGAGTCTCCTTTACTTATCAATGTCTCGCTGCACAGCGTTACCACATGGATTAGTCGCTCAAGTTCAGGGGACAGCGTGGTCAGCGTCTCTCCCTCTTCCGTAGATAAGCGTCCTGATAATATATTTATTTTCTGCGCCGTTGTTACAACGCACACAGCCGTCATCCGGTTTAATGTCAGCGTTCCGGTCTTGTCAAGGCAAATCGTCTGCACAGAGCCGAGGGCTTCTACGGCGTCAAGGCGGCGAATCAGGACATTGTGCTGTTTCATCTTGTTTATACCGAGCGCCAGCACAGTAGTGGCCATCGCGGGCAGCCCTTCCGGTATTGCGGCAACCGCCAGAGATATAGAGGACTGTACCATCTCCAAAAGTCCAAACCCGCGCAACAACCCCGTGACAAACACGAGGCCGCACACACCGGCACATATAAGCACAAGCTTATCGCCGATACGTTCTAATTGAATCTCCATAGGGGTATCTGGCGCAACGGCATCGCCAACCAGTGTTTGTATCTGTCCCATTTCCGTATATCCGCCTGTTGCCGTTACTACGGCCAGCGCCTGTCCGCCGGTTACCAGTGTGCCCATGTATATCATATTAATCCTGTCAGCCAGAGGAATGTCCTCGTCTTCAAGGTGCCTTTCGGTCTTCACAACCGGCATACTCTCACCCGTGAGGGCTGATTCGTCCACGCTTAACATATGCGATTCAATAACCCTTGCGTCGGCGGGGATATAAGTGCCCGGCTTTAGAATGAGTACATCTCCCGGCACTACCTCTTCGACGCTTATCTCTATCACCTTCCCGTCTCTTAGGACAAACGTATATGGCCGTACAAGCCTTTTAAGGGAATTAATGGTCTTTTCAGTTTGGCTCTCCGTCACGAAGCCTATTATGGCGTTAATCAACACCACACTCAATATTACGATGCCATCGGCAATCCCCCCCGTAGCAGCCGAAAGCACAGCCGCCCCCCCTAACAGCAACACGGGAAACGATGTGAACTGTCCGAAAAACATGCCCCATTTAGAGCGCGCAGCCGATTCGGGCAGTATATTTTTTCCATACGTATGTAACAATTCTGACGCGAACTCAGCGCTTAATCCCTTTGCCGGTGACGTGCTAAAAAAGGCAATAACCTCATCCTTTTTCATATTCTGCCACTGAATGGCCTCCTGTTTCGCGCTCAGTGAGTTGTCTTTCGCCTTTTTTTTGATTTCTATTGTCTTTGACGGTGGTGGTGGTTTGACTGGACTTGTCAGCGTTGTCTTACGTTTAAAAAGGTCTCTTACCGTATCTCTGACGCTAAATGGCCTTAAATAATGCCCTTGGGCGCCTGGGGGTTGTTTATAATCACCGACGATGGTTTCCAGATAAGAGGAAATCATTGCCGGACTATTACCGTCGTTATAGCTGACCAAAACGGTTGACGTAAGGGTGTTTATGGCTACACTGGCAATGCCGGTTTCTCTGGTAAGATGTGTGAAGATATGTTCTTTCAGAGAATCACAGCGGTACAGGCTGGGTACTTTATACCGCGCCCTGCCCTTTACTCTAACATGCACGGGAACTATTGACTGGTAATTTAGACCGGCCAGCTCGCGATCGTCCAGCGTTACCGTATTCAACTCATCTCCTCAGCAATCACATAACAACAGCTATAATACAATCAATTGCCCACATACTAATAAGTATATATATGGTTTATATTCCATATATATACTTATTAACAGCACCGCCACCATATTAGGGATAGAACCCACCACGCCACGCGTGTAAATTATTTTGTCAGATATTTGGTAAACATCCCGTGGGCGTACCAGAAGGCGGTGTACCACGGCGGCACTACGAAATTCCCACGGCTGAGCTGATACAATCCAAAACCCACCAGTGTTAGAAAGGAAATCCTGGGCAGGTCAAGGCCACCACCCGTAGCGGTTACAGCGCCTTTGTTGACGGTCTTGAAGACCTCGGCTATTTTGGTTGAAACATTCTCGGAATTCTTTGTGGGCGCGGCTATTTTTACAAGCCCCTGTTCGGCGGCATATGTTAAAATCTCTTCATTACTTGTATTATGTAAGATCAGAACGCTTGCGGTAATAGGATTTACCTCTACGGTGCTTATCTTAGGATTGTCGGCAAGTGTTTTTTTCAGTTCCGCAAAGTACTCCGCGTCGCCTTTGGCTTCTAATATCTTTATCCTTAATCTGCCCTGAGTCTGATGACTAACGATACCTTCACCAATCATCTGTTAACCCACCTTATCCACAACAGTGGCTTCAACCAACTCCGCCTTAGCCTCAACCACGAGGTCCTCGACTACTTCGCCGATTTCGGCGGCCAGCTCTATCCCTCTTCCATAGGCGATTATTCCGCCCTTTATAGCCGCCTTCGTCAATGGCTTTACGACAGAGGCAAGGATTGGTATTATCACGGGCGACAGCACAGCCGCCCCTATCCCTATTGCCAGACCGGACAACACATTTCCTTTAAACAGGTCCATCTACCACCTCCATACATGTATTTTTACACAAGACACACGTATATTATCGCCCGTATATTTATATTTGCAATATTGCACTAATTTTAACTATCAATTACTACACAAGAACCGAGAGAAAAGACAGGGCCGAATCCCCTAAGGCCATATCCATAGCGCTGCCGAACAGGACTTTACTGACAAAACCGCCGGCTTTTGAAAAGGCGTTGTGCAGATACTCGTCATTGGATATTGTTTTCGACAAATCAATACCGCCTTTGTTCTCAAGCATATCCATTATCATCTCGGCATCAATTAGTTCTGGACAGTAGTTGATTGCAAGGCTGCCCGTCAGAGGATTTGACTTTATTGATTTTACGCCGTCAAAGCCTTGAAACAGATTTACAACCAAATCCCTTTTCCCACTGTTCCCCTTTAAAACAGGAGACTTAATGCGCAATCTGCCGGGTACGCTGTGGAGATATACTGCCATCCGGTTGCCCTCCTCTGTAGTTTTATCCATTACCATGTTTTATGATAACTTACTCTGTATTACAACATTATTAAGGATTCGTTAAGTATTGTTACAAGTTGATTACATTTATGTTAAATCTCTTGGGGGGGTATTCCCCGCCGCTTACGGTGTAACTGATGACTCCTTATAACGGAGTGGGATATTTCTATTTTGGCTTGACACGACAATTCGGGGCGTTGACTTAAACAGCCGCCGTTGTGTAGGATAGGGCAGGTGTGGAGATAGCGCGGCCTATAGGTGTGTTTGCCATGCGCGTGTCATGGTGGCGAAGGAGGTCTGTCAGGTGGCGGAACAGCTAAACGCGAGCGTGTTGATAGTAGATGACGAGGAACAGTTTCTTGAAATGCTCTCAAAGAGGCTTCAGGCCAGGGGGCTGCGAATAGATAGTACGACCCAAGGCGTGGACGCCCTGAAAAAGATCAGCGAAAAGGACTTCGACGCCATAGTGCTCGACTTGACGATGCCGGGCATGGACGGCATCGAGGTGCTTCATAGGATAAAGCAGGAAAATCCCGACCTTCAGGTGATTATCCTTACAGGGCACGCAACACTGGAAAAGGGTGTGGAGGCCATGAAGGAAGGTGCGGTGGATTTTATGGAAAAACCCGTGGATATGAACGTCCTTCTCGAAAAAATAGGTGGCGCGAAACACAAAAAAGCGGTAATCGTAGATGAAAATCTCAAAAAGAAGATACAAGGCATAATAGAGACGCGGGGCTGGTAACTGGTAGTTGCCACACTGTGTCATAATATCAGTTAGCCGGAGTTCTGGAAGCCGCCAACGAGCGGCGGCTGGAATTCAAAGGATAAAACGGTGGTGAGATTTACGAGGGGGGTAACCCCAATAGGGTAATAGAGGTTTACCACAAGGTTAGTAGTCTGTTCGCTGGAATGACAGACAAGGGAATCCGGTCTTTTAGGACGAAACTCGGCGGGGCGTGTGTGTTCATTTTGCAAATGGATACAAATGGCTCAAATGATTTACTATTTGCTGGCCACTGTTATATACTGGACTGTCTCTTCCGGCCCGTCTTATCGTTATGCGGCTCAACCGGCGGAGCGTATTGAATCGTGAGAATAGTCAAATTAGAAATCAACGGCTTTAAGTCTTTCGCCGACAAGACGGTATTTTCGATGCATCCCGGAACTACGTGCATTGTCGGACCAAACGGCTGCGGCAAGAGCAATGTCGTAGACGCCTTCAGGTGGGTGCTGGGTGAGCAGAGCGCCAAGACCCTTCGCGGTGAAAAGATGGAGGAGATTATATTTAACGGCACCGCTGAGGTAAAGGCAAAGGGCATGGCGGAGGCAACGCTGTCCTTTTCCGATTCGGCGGACGGTAACGGCAGCTCCGGCACAGGCAATATTGTTGAGGTAACGAGGAGGCTTTATCGCTCAGGGGAGAGTGAGTATTATATTAACAAGACACGCTGCCGCCTGAAGGACGTAAGGGAGATTTTTCTTGACACAGGGCTTGAGGTCAGGAGCTATTCCATCTTAGAGCAGGGCAGAATCAGCGAAATCCTGAACACAAAACCTATGGAGAGGCGTTTTCTGATAGAGGAAGTTGCCGGCGTCATGAAGTACAAGGTGAGAAAATCTGAGGCGCTTGCCAAAATTGAACGCTCAAAGGCCAATCTTGACAGGATAAACGATATTGTCAGCGAGGTGAAGCGCTCCATCTCCTCACTTGACAGACAGGTAAAAAAGGCCGAGAAGTTTAAGGCGCTCACTACCGAGCTCAGTCTCATAGAGCTGTCAATCGCAAAACGGGACTACGCCTTGCTCATGGACACATATACACAGCTTACCTCTGAAATCGACACGCTCACCGGTGAACTTCAGGAAACCGGCGCGGGGATTTCTGAAAAAGAGGCGGCGCGCGAGGCCACTGGCAGGGTCATTGAAGAGAAACAAAAGGCCCTTGACGCACTAAGCGACTCTCAAAGGGGCCTGGACAGGGATTTATCAATGCTGGAGAAAGACATGGCCGTAAAACGCTCCGCCATTGACAATATCACTGGCCACACTGAGAGACTGAATGCCCAGATAAGCGGCCATAGTGCCGAAAAAGACGAGGCATTGGCCAGGGTTGCGGAGCTGTCCCAGGCCGATACCGATTTAGGAGTCAGTTGCAACACCCTTGAAAAGGCAATTGAGGCCGACAAGAACAAACTCGTCCAGACAGAGGAATCCCTTGATGGTGTGGAGGAAGAACTCAGGGAGAAAAACCGTGTCTTGTTTAAAATCTCAGACGAGATAAGTACAATCCGAAACGCGGCGTCAAGCCTTCAGTCAGGGATAGGTTCACTAAGGCAAAAAAAGGACTCCGCGTCATCGTTTTTTAAACACGCGGCTACCGAACATGAAACTCACGAAAGCGAAATCAAAAAATCAGAGCGTACTATCCTCCAAAGACAGGAGGCCGTTGACTCAAACAAGAAAAAGAAAGATGTCCTCACAAGCGAATCGGAGCTTCTGCAGAAAGAGCTTGACTCTACGCGCGCCGACATAGCCTCCATGAGGGAGTCACTTGCCGCCGACACATCGAGGCTTAGATCGCTTGAGGAGATAACGGCAAGCGATTTAAACGTAAAGGAATTCTCTCAAAACATCGAAATCATCGCACTACTGTCAAACATAATAGAAGTCCCCCGTAAGTACGAAATGGCCGTGGAGGCCGCCCTTGGAGGAAAGATAAAGGGCTTTATTGTCCGGGATTTCGAGGCGTTGAACAGCGGCGTAAGGTTCTTAAAAGAACGCGCCTCAGAGCGCACCTCACTTGTGGTAAACTCACAGGGCGAGGGCTACGCGATAAGTGGGCAAGTCGGCGACGGAGTCAACGCCTTTGATGTGGTTAAGACACCACCCGAATACGCGCAGATGATGAGGGCAATTTTAGGGAATTATTTAATTGTCAGCGACATACCAAACGCCCTTCTACAGTTATCAAAGGGCAGCCGGTGCCACTTCGCCACGTTAGACGGCGACATCATTGAGCCATCCGGCGTCGTTACCACGGGCAAGAGTGGGACTATATTAAGACACCTGCGCAATATCAGAGAACTTAAGGACAAGACCGCTGTGGATACCGGATCGCTGACAGCCTTGCAAGAGCGCCTCAGAGCCTCACTTGCGCGTCAAGACGCACTAAAAAAAGACCAGCAAACCATTGACAACATCCTCTCCGCCATGGACAAGGAACTCTCCATATTAAGAGTCAATCTGAAAAAACACATCGAAGACAAAGATCACCTCACTCAAAAGTTGCACTACATGAAAGTTGAATCCGAGCAGATAGACAAGGAAATCAATGTCCTGAACAATAAACTGAAAGAACGAACAGAGGAAGAAAAGCTCGCACATGGCCGCAAGGATGAGATAAACGCCTATATAGAAGAGCTGAGGGATACAGTTACCGACAAAAAAGTTCACCTTGAGACCCTTCGCACCTCCTTTACCGAGAAAAAGTCTTCTATAACCGGCATGAGAGAAAGGCTCAGGGCAGTACGTGCCGAAAAGGACTCACACGTAAAGAAGATAGATACCCTGCAGCGAAGAGTATCCGATGCCCATAATGAGATAGGCGGCCTCACCGTGAAACAGGAAGCCCTTATCATCGAAATCCAAACAGAAGAGAAAAAACTCGCACTGCTCACAGAAAAAGCAGCCACCCTAAAGGCCATGATTTCAGAGCAAAAGACAAACATCGAAAGCGACATAAGGACATCGCACGACCTTGAAGCGGCCCTTAGCGCTATGCGCCATAAATATGAACAGACGCGGCAGCATGTGACCGGGCTGGAGCTTCGCCTGACTGAGTCCCGCATGAGAATAGAAAACATAAAGGCCCTTATAGCGACAAACTATGGCAAGGACATAGACGACCTGCAGGCCCCGCCTCTTTCGGATGGACAGGAGGAAAAAACGGTCGTACTCAGGCGCAAAATCTCAGAAATAGGCCCGGTAAACCTGGCAAGTATTGAGGAGTATGAAGAGCTAACCACACGTTACGATTTCCTGCTTGCGCAGCAAAAAGACCTGTTAACCTCAATAGCGGAACTTGACGAGGCCATCTCTAAGATAAACTCAACGACGCGGCAAAAACTAACCGATGGTTTTAACATGTTGAATTTAAAATTTGACGAGACATTCAAGAAGTTTTTTGGTGGCGGCAGGGCGGAGCTTATATTAACCGAAACCACAAACATACTGGAGTGCGGCATAGACATAGTGGTTCAGCCGCCGCAAAAGAAACTTCAAAACATAAACCTGCTCTCAGGCGGCGAGAAGACCCTCTCGGCAATATCGCTGGTCTTTGCGGGCTTTTTGATAAAACCAACCCCTATGTGTATCCTTGACGAGGCGGACGCCGCCCTTGACGACTCCAACACCGTGCGGTTTGCCTCGATGTTGAAAGACCTTGCTGGCAGGACCCAATTCATAGTCATTACCCACAACCGCGTGACGATGGAAGCGGCGGACTACATCTACGGCATCACAAACGAAGTCCCCGGCGTATCAAAAGTCATATCCATGGAGCTGACCTCAGAGGACGTTTCCAACCACAATAGCCTTTAGGTAGGGGATACCCGTCCGGTTATTATTAACTGAATAGGACATTTCTACTTTGCTGTGACATACCAAAGTAAAAATTTGTTATTTAAAGCCGAATTATTTTACAATAGCGTCGGGTTTATGGTATCTGTCTGTATGAACTTATAGTGAGGACAAAATCATCGTGGCGGATAGGTTTGACGAGAGCGGCCCACTGAGGCCTCAACGGGGAGTGGCAAGCACATGAAAAACACAAGAGATGTCGAATCGGGCAGGCTGCTTACCTTTCTCACCCCATCGTCAATAGCCGGACCATCAAGGTACTTGCGTCTGAAGGTAACGATTGTCATCCTTCTTGTGACTATTTCCATTGTGTTTCTTTTGATCGTGTTTTTCGTGAGCCATTTTTGGCTTCAGAGATTCTTAAACGAAGAGACACAGAATCAGACACGATGGCAAATGGAAACCACAAAGAACTCGATTGAGTTTTTTATCAATCTGAAGATATCCGCACTGCGTTTTCTTGCCTCAGGGTACCAATTCGAGCAACTCTTGGACCAAAAGGTGCTTTATTATCTGTTCAGTGATTTCAAAAAAGACTTCGGCGACGCCGTTGATTTGGGGGTCATAGACTCCATGGGCATAATGCGCTCATACGCCGGCCCGTATAATCTAAAGGACAAGAACTATTCAGACCAGGACTGGTTCAAACAGGTAGAGGTGCAGGACGTATGTGTAAGTGAGGTGTTCATGGGATACAGGGGAACTCCGCATTTCGCTGTTGCCGTAAAGACTACCATTCCAGAGACCAACGGGTTTTGGATACTACGCGCCACCGTAGAAATCAAAACCCTCCAGTGGTTAATCTCCACCATCAATCTCAAGGTCAACGACGACGCCTTCATTGTCACACCCAAAGGCGTTTTGCAGACACCTTCAAGGTTTCATGGTGATGTCCTGAAAATCTCTGATATAAAAATGCCATACCTTCAGCATGGCATTAATGTCTCTGAACAGGAATTGCCTAACGGTACGCCGTTCATCTATGCCTACACTTACATAAAGGACTCACCGTGGATACTGGCCGCTATCATACGGTCAAAGGCGGAGACATCCGCCGCTAAATCTTTTCTCAATCAACTGATTACGATATTTATTGTAAGCATCCTGGTTATTATCGTAATAACCCTTAAAATGGCGCATTCTATGGTAAACTGGATAAAGGAGGCCGACGATAAAAGACAGGAGGCCCTGTCCGAGATAGAGCACTCCGGAAAGCTGGCCTCCATAGGGCGCCTTGCCGCCGGAGTTGCCCATGAGATAAACAATCCACTATCAATAATCGGGCAGCGCGCCGGTCTGATAAAAGATATCTTAGAGATGTCAGAAGAGGGTAAATCCCATGATTTTGCCGCCATGATGGACGATATGAAAACCAGGGAAAAGTTCATCAGCCTGACAAACGGGATAGTTGACGCGGTAAATCGCTGCCGCACTATAACACACAGGCTGCTGGGATTTGCCCGTCGTATGGATGCGACTTATGAACTGATAGACCTTAATGAGACCATATTAGAGGTGCTTAGTTTTCTGGATAAAGAAATCCTCTTCAGAGATATTAAATTGGTGCGCAATCTTGCCCCTGACCTGCCTCAGATAAAGACAGATAAGGGCCAGGTTCAGCAGGTTTTCTTAAATATAATAAACAACGCTGTTGATGCCGTGGCAAGAGAGGGGGTCATAGAGCTGTCCTCGGAGCAAAAAGACGCCCAGACTGTCGCCGTCTATATCAGCGACAACGGCAAAGGCATTCCAAAGGCCCACATAAAACATATATTTGAACCCTTTTACACTACAAAAGAAAAGGACAAGGGCACGGGACTTGGCCTTTTCATATCATACGGGATTATTAAAAAACTAGGCGGCAGCATTCGCGTCAACAGCGAAACAGAAAAAGGGACGACTTTTATAATAGAACTGCCTTTACATTTCAATGAGGAGGGAAGCAGTGCCCCCGCCTAAGCTGCTCATAATTGACGACGAAGAGGACTATGCCTCGGCGCTTACCGAGCGCCTCAATCTGCGCAATTTCGAGGCAGCGGCGGTGTATGAGGCGAAAGACGCGCTGGCGGCGGTAGAGATTAATCACCCGGACGTTATCCTCCTTGACCTCTGTATGCCGGGCATGGAGGCCAAGGGCATGATAAAGGCCATAAAGACAATCGCCCCCCAAGTTGAAATTATCATAGTCTCAGGCCATGCCCTTCCCACCGCGGAGATAAAACAAACCGCCTTTGATTACATAGTTAAGCCCATTGAGATAAAGGAATTAATCGAGAAAATCAACATGGCCATTTTAAAAAAACAAGGAGCACTATGATGTTCTGGGAAACAGGTATTCAACGGCATCTGGCGTTTATAGGCAAGGTAATCTCCCTCTATACCCATGAACAGAAAAACCACCTCGCAATCATCAACGAATCAGCCGGCCTTCTCGGTGATATGCTCGAATTCTCCGAAGAGATAAAAGAGTTGCCACAGGCCAGGCAGTTGCTGGATATAATAAAGTCCATTGACGCGCAGATAAAAAGATCCTCTGAGATGGCAAAATATCTGAACGCCTTTGGCCACAGGATGGACAGCCCAATTGCATCGTTTAATGTCAACGACTGTGTCCATGAGGTTCTCGTATTGTTAAACAGGCTCATAGCCCAAAAGCGGATAACGCTCAAGACCGATTACGCCGCCGGGCTGCCGCAAATAACCAGCAATCCATCAAGGCTGCAACTGCTTGTCTTTATGGCCCTGGCAACTGTGACGCGGGAAAATACATATATTCTTGTTAAGACATTTAATGCGAATGATTCGACGATAATCAGAATCACCACAGAAGGGTTAGACGCCCCTATTGACTTCACGGAACAGTCGGACTATTTCAAGCCGGCACGAGCAGTGACGATAAACGGCAGCGAGATAGATATTATAATTAACGACGAAGGGGGGTAACCCTGTAGTGTTGGACATGAAGGTGAAACTCCGTGTAACGGCGGGACATATCCTAAATCCCTTGATACATTGCCAAGTCCCACAGCAAGATTCAGTATCCCAGGTTTGTTCTTAACAACTTTTTCCGTATAAAACTCATCGCGGCAGGGTTATCTTTCCCAGTACAACCTCGCGCGCGGCACCGGTTGCGGATGGTAAATTGCCCGGCATACACCTCAACGTCCTCATCCCCAGAATAGCAAAGCAGACCGCCTCTCTTGCCTCCGCCTCAATTCCATATTCGCCGATATTCCTTAATTCAATGCCCCGCAGTAATTCACGCAGGAGACCCATCAGAAACAGATTTTTTGAGCCTCCACCTGCCGCTATGAGCTCGTCCGGCTTGTACGGGGCTATTGATTTAAATACTGTTCTGGCAGTCAGATGCGCCAGCGTTGATAGTACGTCCTCCGGCGGCAGGGAACTCCATCGCGCTACTATATCCTCGGCCATGCGTGTGCCGAAGAGTTCGCGGCCCGTGGATTTTGGCGGACGCCTTTTGTAGTATGGATGGCCTAGCAGCTCAGTGAGCAGGGTTTCGTTTAGTCGTCCTTTTTTTGCCATAGAGCCGTTTTTGTCGAATGTCCGTTTTCCATTTGAGAATATCCTTACGGCCTCGTCCATCAGGGCATTGCCAGGGCCTGTGTCAAAGGCCACGGTGTCTTCTGGCCTTTCCCCAATTATCGTTACGTTTGCGATGCCTCCGATGTTCAGCACTGCGCGCGTACTTCCCGATTTCTTAAATAACAGGTAATCGGCAAGGGGCACAAGCGGTGCCCCCTCCCCACCCGCGGCCATGTCCTTTGTCCTGAACCCTGAGACGGTAACTATTCCCGTGCGCTCCGCTATTACGGCCGACTCCCCTATCTGAAGCGTAGAGCCGCCGCCCTTTCCATTTGGCGGGATGTGGCAGATGGTCTGGCCGTGTGACGCGATGCAGTCTACGTCTTTGGGGTCAACCCCAGCGAGCGCCATTATCTTAAGGGCTGCCTTTGAAAATACCTCGCCAAGCGTAAAATTCAACCTGCATATGTGTTGGGTATCCCCTGTGAAGGCCTGCCTGACCGCGTCTCTTAATTTCTTATCGTACGGCACGTGTAAGTGTCTTATTACCCTGACTTTGATGTGGCTGTTGTCTGTATCTTTAATCTCCACCAATGCCGCGTCAACGCCGTCATGCGATGTGCCGGACATGAGGCCAACAATCAGAAAGGCGTCTTTTTCTGAGAACCGGCTCAACACCGGAGTGCCTCTCTGAGTGAGCCGCCGGATTTGTCTAATAACCCGACGGCCTCGGTGAAGTCTACGCCCTTTTCGTGCATGACGATGGCCGTTTTGGCATTCCCCCGCGCCCTCTGAAACAACTCAGCGGCGGGTTGCGCCTCCAGACCGGTAAGCTCACAGATTATGCGCATGGCACGCTTCTTTAGCTTCGTGTTAGAGGGGATTACGTCAACCATATAACCCTTATAAACACGCCCAAGGCGAATCATGGTTATGGTGGAAATCATATTAAGAACCATCTTTGTGGCCGTCCCAGCCTTTAGTCGTGTCGAGCCGGCCACGATTTCCGGGCCGACAGCAATTGATATAATACCGTCAAGGAAACCGTATGTGTTGTCGCCGCAGGTCAAAAGCCAGCAGCGAGCCCCGCGTCTTTTGGATTCCCTCAGGGCGGATAAGACAAAGGGCGCGCCCCCACTTACCGTTATCCCTATGACCATATCATCGGCGGTAATCCCTTTGGCGGCACGCACACCCGCGGAGTCGTCGTCCTCAGCCCCCTCCACACTTTTGGTAAGGGCGCGCGGGCCTCCGGCAATTATACCGCGAATAACATGAGGCGATGTGCTAAACGTAGGCGGCATCTCAGAGGCGTCAAGCACACCAAGCCGCCCACTTGTGCCGGCACCTACATAAACAACTGAACCGCCCGCTTGTATCGCATTAACGGCGTCCTCTACGGCGAGGCATATGGCCTTTTTTGCCTTCTTTAGCGCCCTGGCGATTTTGGCGTCCTCATCGTTCATAAGCATGAATATCTCCGCCGTTGACATGGCGTCTATGTCGGCAGAGCCGGGGTGTAGCTCCTCTGTTGTCATGGCATTATTCTAACATTTTTGTTACAATATATTTCGTGGCTATGGTGAGGATTTTATTAAGATATGCCGTGTTGCTGGCGGTTGTCCTGTTTGTTGTCGGCTGTACGGGGTCTGCGATTAAACCCGCGCCAGTATCACAGTCTATGTTTAAGCTTGCCGCAGGGCAGTATCCAGAGTTCGGCGATGACACCTCAGTTGAATCATTAAAAGACGCAATAAAACGAAACCTCAAATATTTAGACGCGCTAAAGGCCGATTACGTCTTCAGGTACGGTGATGATTCCTATACGGCGCGAGAGATACGGGATTCCCTTGTATATTTTATGTCAGTCCTCGACGCCTCCAGAGGCGATAGCCATATGCTTAATAAAACTATACGGGAAGAGTTCACGATATATGAGGCGGCAGGTTCGGACGGCCTTGGCAAGGTATACTATACGGGATACTACGTGCCAGTACTCTATGGAAGCAGGACGAAGGGTGGACGCTATATCTATCCCCTATACGCTCTGCCAAAGGACTTGGTAAAGACGGACGGCGGCAGGGTTGTCCCCTACTACACGCACGAGGAAATCTATAGGGGGGCGCTTGCTGGCAGGGGGCTTGAGTTATTATGGGTGGATAACCGCGTGGATTTATTTTTTTTGCAGGTGCAGGGTTCAGGAACGATAAGGTTTGAAGACGGAGGAGAGATAAACGTAACCTACGCGGGGTCAAACGGCCGCCCGTACCGCCCGGCTGGAAAGATACTCGTTGATGAGAATAAGATTCCGCTTCCTCAGATGTCGCTGGTGGCCATAAAAAAGTACCTCGCCGAACACCCTGAGGATGTTGACAGGGTGTTGTTTTCAAATCCCAGCTATGTGTTTTTTCGTGAATCGAAGGAATCAGCGATAGGTTCAACAGGGGTGCCGCTTGTTGATGGGCGTGCGATTGCCACAGACAAGAAGATATTCCCACAGGGGGCGCTGGTATATGTCTCCACGAAAAAGAGCGAATTCAGAGATGACGAAAGCGTAACCGGTCAAAGTCCGTTGACACGTTTCGCGCTCAATCAGGACACGGGAGGGGCGATAATAGGCCCTGGCCGGGCAGATTTTTTCTGGGGCAGGGGCAGAACCGCCGAACTTCAGGCCGGTTATATGAAATACAACGGAACACTGTATTTCATTGTGAAAAAGAGGAAATAACCAAATATCCTACCATTATAAAAACGCCTCATTTGCCCGCAACGTGGTAAAAGGTTTATGTCAAGGTGATGATGGCACTTGTAACAACCCACCCTGATAGGTTATTATCTACACACTATGTTACACGAAAGATTCCCGAACCTTACAACGACCGGCATTGGAAGTCTCCCCCACGAGGACGCAGGGGAGGCGTGCAGGGCAATCGTTGAGAACTTTGACATACCGTTTTGGCCTCAACTGCCTCGAAGGTCATTCACTGAATCCATGATCTTGCAATACTCTGAGGGTATGCCTTTTATAAAAAAAGATGAATCACGAGAGCGCGTATGGATAGAAAGAGAAGAGGACGACGCGCCTCTGAGGCAATTCTACGAATCATACGCGGTTCAAATGCCCGTCTCGGCCATATCGCCGTCCTATGCCGCGGGGTTTTATGAGATGTGCCGGCAATTGCAACAAACGCCGCCCCTGCAATCAGGCAATAAATTACCATTTATAAAAGGCCACATAACCGGCCCCTTGACCTTTACGCTTGGACTAAAAGACCGTGACGGCAGAGACATTTATTACGACGAAGAACTCAGGGAACTTGCCCTCATGCTGTTAATCTCAAAGGCCGCGTGGCAGGTGGAAAAACTTAAGGAGCTGGCCTCAACCGTAGTGATCTTTATTGACGAGCCAGTGCTTTCCTCTGTTGGCTCAAGTACATATTTAGGGGTTTCAGAGTCCGAAATCAAGCGGCTGCTAAAGGCGGTCATTGACGGAGTGAAACAGACCGGCGCTGTGACTGGCCTGCACTGTTGCGGCAACTGTGACTGGCCGATGGTTTTTGGTGTCAGGCCGGACATCGTGAACTTCGACGCGTACGGGTATTTTGACACCATAGAAATATACCGTGAGTCGATGGCAGACTATGTGTCAACCGGAGGCATGATGGCCTGGGGGATAATTCCTACGACAGACGCTATTAGAACTGAGGACGCCCAAGGGATAAAGAGAAAATTCATGGAGCGTTACGAGAGGCTTCAAAAGTATAACAACTTTCTTGTCTCTAACCTTATACTTACCCCTTCCTGTGGCACGGGTTCATTAAGCACGGTGGAGTCAGAGAAGGTATTTTCCCTCCTGCGGGGCCTGAAGGATTACCTTATGGTAACGCTTTGATGCATCACTTGAGGAGGAACCCGCGATATTTATATCTATTGAAGGCATAGAGGGGGCGGGCAAGACTACACAGGTTTGCATGGTGTCAGAGCGATTGCGCGCGGGGGGCTTTGAGGTGGTTGCCACATTTGAGCCGGGCGGGACTGAAATAGGAAAGAGGATAAGGGAAATCTTACTTGACAAGAGTTTTGAGCAGATGTCACCGTTGGCGGAACTCCTGCTATATAACGCGGCAAGGGCGCAGCATTTGGCTGAGGTGATTTCTAAGGCGCTGGACAGGCACGCCGTTGTTATCACAGACAGGTTTACGGATTCAACCCTGGCCTACCAGAGCTACGGCAGGGGGCTGGATGAGCGGCTCATCATGGACATTGACAAGATAGCAACGGGGGGACTTCGCCCTGATATGACCGTCTTACTTGACCTGCCGCCAAGTATCGGCCTCGGAAGAAATAAAGATGCAAACAAAACAGACAGGTTTGAGATTGAGCCGTTGGCTTTTCACGAAAAGGTTCGCGCCGGGTTTCTTGAATTAGCGAATAGTGATCCCGCTCGTTTTAAAGTCATCAATGCCGCGGCAGACACTGCCGTTGTCACCAAAGAGATAGTTGCGGCAATAGAGGAAAGACTGCGATGTCATTAGACAAGCTGCCATTACATGGCCATCCATTAAACGGATTGATGGGACAGCCGAGGGCGATTCGAATACTTGGCGGTATGTTGAGAACCGGCAGGATAGTACCAGCTTATTTATTTGCCGGTGCGCCCGGCACAGGAAAGAAAACGGCCGCCTTTTCCTTTATAAAGGCAATGAACTGTGAAGACGGCGGTGCTGTAAGGGAAGGGAATTTTTGCGGCAGATGCCGCTCGTGTAAAAATACGGACTTGCTTGTGCATCCTGACCTGAAGGTAATGGCCCCTGAGGACACCGTTAAAAAGACCGGCAAGGCCGACAATACCGAGCAACCCAAGGAGGCCAGCAGGGTTATACAAATAGATCAGATCAGGGAGGCCGTTGATTTTTTGTCAACCAGCGCAATGGAGTGGAAGGGAAAGGCCGTCATAATTAAAGACGCGCACGCGATGAATGTTTACGCTGGAAATGCCTTTCTTAAGACGCTTGAAGAGCCTCCCGCGGGAAGCATAATCGTGCTGATTACCAACAAGGAGGATGCCGTATTGGACACTATACGCTCAAGGTGCGTTAAAATACCGTTTGTGCCGCTTTCTTTTGAGGTATTACGCGCGATAGCGGACACTAAGGGTGTCGCACCGACAGACGAACAGCTCGGCCTGTCAAACGGGAGCGCCAGTGCTATGTTAAACGACACCCTGATAAGCGGGCGCAACAGGGCGCTGCTGATGTTCACAGAAATGGTCAACGGAAATAAGACACACCAATGGAAGGACAGACAAGAGATGGCCCTCTGGTTTGAGGCCGCGATGTCATTTCTCCGGGATATGGCAGTGCTGAAATTGGGACAAGACGGCACAGCCATGGTGAACATGGACAAGGGGGCGGAGTTTGCCAACCTGTGCAAGGCCGTGGATATAGAAGTGATAGTGGATTGTTATGAAACCTTCTTTAGCCTGAGCAGGTATTTTGCGGTGAATATTAACAAGGGTATTGTGTTTAACTATACAGCCTTAAAACTGAGAGACGTTTTTGGACGGGTTACACCCTCGCAGAGGGGTCGCAGCAGCGCGTCTCAGGGTGCGTTTAGAGAAGGGGTTTATTGAATATGCCTACAGTTGTCGGGATCAGATTTAAGAAATGTGGTAAGATTTACGATTTCGAGGTGGACGGGTTGACAGTAAAGGTTGGAGATTTCGTCGTAGTGGAATCAAGTTTTGGCCTAACCATAGGAAACGTAGTTGTAGGTGAAAAAACCATAGAAGTCGCCGATAAGGAACTCAAGAAGGTCATTCGCAGCGTTACCGAAGAGGACATCAACGCAAAGGAAGGCAACGACTTGCTGGAACAACAGACAAGGGAGTACTGCCTTGAGAGGATTGCCGCGCGTGTACTTCCAATGAAGCTGGTGCATACTGAGGTAACCCTTGACAGGCGGCGCATAGTGTTTTACTTTACGGCTGATGGCAGGATAGACTTCAGAGAGCTTGTGAAAGACCTGGCCTCAAGGTTCAAGACACGAATAGAGATGCGCCAGATAGGCGTAAGGGATGAGACAAAGTTCATAGGGGGAATAGGTATATGCGGCAGGGAGGTATGCTGCCGGACATTTCTGTCAAATTTTGCACCGATTTCTATAAGAATGGCAAAGAAACAGGACCTTGCCTTAAATCCTGGCAAGTTATCAGGGCTTTGCGGCAGGCTGATGTGCTGCCTGGGCTTTGAGGTAGAGGATTTCAGGGCAGAGGACGCCATAGTGATTAAGGAAGACGTAGCTATAGATGAACTAATCGGGGAAGAGAAATGCGGGTTCTGTATTAACGTTGACGGTGCGGCGGTGGTGCCGCAATCCAACGGCAATGAGGTGTCAGAATCTATCCCGGATAGCCCCGCGGCAGCACCGAAAAATCGTGACCGCAGGAAAAAGCAGTTTATCAAGCGACACTCCACCGCCACTGCGGCAAAAGAGGTATCTGAGACAAAGGCTGGAGGCAGTGCGGACACCACCCCGCAAGAACCAGTAAAACAGGAAACCCCCACAGACGCACCAAAGGACACACAAGGGGAGACAAAGTCCGGAGAGAAGAAAAATAAATGGAGATACAGAAAGTTTAAGGCCAAAAAGAAGCCGTAACAACACGGAGGTCATACGTTATCATGGAAGGAAAGCTTGTAGTGGAAGAAAAGTCTGTGGAAGAGAAGTCTATTGTGGAAGGAGAATCTGAGGAAGGAAAATCTTTTTATGTAACAACTCCTATATATTATGTAAACGATGTCCCGCATATAGGACACGCCTATACGACGGTTGCGGCGGATATATTGGCAAGATTCAATAGATTGATAGGCCGCAGCGTATTTTTCCTTACAGGCACTGACGAACACGGCCAGAAGGTACTTAAAGCTGCACAAACCGCGGGATTAACCCCCTCTGCGCATACAGACAAGCTTTGCGAGAATTTCAAAAAACTCTGGACAAGGCTTGACATTACAAATGACGCCTTCATAAGAACAACCCATCCTGACCACATTTCGACAGTCCAGGATTTCCTTCTTCAGCTCTTCAACAAGGGAGAGATTGTAAAGCGCCGCTATGAGGGTTGGTACTGTACGCATGATGAGCGGTTCTGGACAGATAAAGACATAAAGGACGGCATCTGCCCCGACTGTGGCAGGGCGGTTGAGAAGATAGAAGAGGAGAATTAT
This sequence comes from Nitrospirota bacterium, assembly GCA_015233045.1. GTDB lineage: Bacteria > Nitrospirota > Thermodesulfovibrionia > Thermodesulfovibrionales > Magnetobacteriaceae > Magnetominusculus. The sequence goes on from JADFYL010000001.1 coordinate 37,337, forward strand.
TTTTTTCTTATGTCGAAGTACCACGACAGGCTCGTGACGCACATAAAGGACAATCCCGGCTATATAATGCCCGAATCAAGGAGAAACGAAGTCCTTGGATTCCTAAGGTCAAACGCCCTCGGAGATTTATGCATATCGAGACCAGCCCAGCGGCTCTCATGGGGTGTGCCTATGCCGTTTGACAATAACTATGTGACTTACGTATGGTTTGACGCCCTGATAAACTATTACTCTGCGACGCGCTATTTAAGCGGCAATAAGAAGGATTTCTGGCCAGCCACCGTTCATATAGTAGGAAAGGATATCCTAACAACCCACGCGGTGTTTTGGAGCGCTATGTTGATGGCTTTGGATATACCCCTGCCTAAGCGCCTGTTCGCCCATGGGTGGTGGACTATGAAGGGGCAAAAGATGTCGAAATCTCTTGGCAACGCGGTTGACCCGTTCAAAATAATAGAAAAGTACGGGGCGGACGCGCTGAGGTATTTCCTGTTTCGCGAGGTAACGTTTGGCCTTGACGGGGATTTCTCAGAGGAGGCGCTTGTGGGGAGAATCAATACCGACCTTGCCAACGACCTTGGGAATCTGGTCAGCAGGTCTTTTGCCATGCTGAATAAGTTTTTTCAGGGCAAGATACCAACTCCCGATGGAGAAGAGATCGAACTAAAAACCCTCGCTGAGGGTATTTTATTGAACATAGTCGGCCATCTTGATGACCTTGCCTTTCATAGGGCGATAGATGATATATGGACGCTTGTAACATATTTAAATAAATACATTGATACAAACAAACCCTGGGTACTTGCCAAATCCAGCGAAACAGAGGGCAGGCTGCGCACGGTTATATATTCACTAATGGAGGGCCTCAGATTTGTGAGCCTGTATCTCTATCCATTTATGCCGAAATCAATGGCGATGCTCTACAACCATTTAACGAATGGGGACGCCTCAATAGTAACCCTTCCCGAAGTAAGTCAATGGGGCCTGATTGAAAAAGATATGCAAACGCAGGAGATGGAGCAAATGTTTCCAAGGATTGAAACAGATGCCAAGCCGCCTAAAGCCCCTCAAGCCGCAATGCCCCCTCCGAAGGAGGAGGGCGTCATAAACATCATAGACATTGCTGACTTCGCGAAGGTAAGGCTCAAGACCGCGAAGGTAATTGCCGCAGAGGCCGTGAAGGGCTCAAGCAAACTCATTAGATTAACCGTTGACTCTGGTGAGGAGCGCCAGGTGGTGGCGGGCATAGGAAAGCACTACACGGCGCAGGAGCTGATAGGCAAGACAGTGGTTATAGTGGCAAACCTCAAGCCAGCGAAGCTCATGGGGGTTGAATCACAGGGGATGGTGCTGGCCGCCTCTGACGCCGAAGGGCTGACGCTGATAACGGTAGATAGGGAAATCCCCCCTGGTGCGCTGGTAAAATAAAAAGAACCGCCGGAGCACTGAGGCCGCCAACAGGCGGCAGCCCAAACGAGATAGACAAAACATTGGCAAAACTACGGGGTGAAGGGGGGGTTACCCCCCCCTTCGTCGTTAATCTGTTAATCTTTTAATCCTTTAATCTGTTAAAATCCTTCTCATTCCCAGCTTTTGATGTCTTTATTCTCGCCTTCGCCGCCTTCCGCGCCGTCTGCTCCGAATGAGTAGAGGTCGTAGTCGCCGTGGTTACCGGGAAAGACGTAGTGATATGGGCGTTTCCATGGGTCAGACGGTACACTTTTCTTTAGATAAGGGCCATCCCAGCCGTCAGCGCCAGGGTTTTTCTGAAGAGCGTCGAGACCTTCCTCCGTTGAGGGGAATCTTCCCGTATCTATCTTGAACTGCTCAAGTGCCTGGCCGAGAAGCTCTATCTGTGCCCTGGCGGCGGATTGTTTACTTTTTCCAACCTTATTAAACATGCGCGGGGCGACCAGTGCTGCCAGAAGCCCCAATATCAGCATAACTACCAGAAGCTCAATCAGCGTGAAGCCCCGTTTATCTTTCAGCACTAGCATAGCTCTCAAATCCAAACCCTGTCCTCCTCTGTAATTATGGTAGCAAAAAACTATTGGAAAAATAAAGGGCTTCCCTTAGCTTTCATTGCTGACAGATAAGGCTTATTAGCTATTTCCCACCGGGAAGCAGGGCGTTTCTCATCGCGTGGAGGTACCACTTCAGGTACTTGGGTGACCACTTTATTATTTTAAACCGCGATTCACCTTTCTCTCTGTCGTGCCAGATGGTTGGCACTTCGGCTATGCGGAATCCGGCAATGTGTGCCTTCACTACAAGCTCAAGTCCGATTTCAAAACCGCCGTCGCTCTCAATCTCAAACGTTTCAATGACCTTTCTTCTGTATAATTTATAGCTGTTTGTCGAGTCGTGAGTGGGAAGTCCGGCGATAACCTTTAAAGACAATCCCGCTGCCCTTGATAAATTTTTCTTTATTAACGGGCCGCCCACCTGCCCCCCGCCCTTTACGTACCTTGAGCCGCACACTATGTCACAGCCCTCTTCTATCAAACGATACATCTTGTCAACATCGGCATAATCGTCTGACATGTCTGCCATCGTAACGAGCAGACAGTCTCCGTCGGCGGTCTTTATGCCAGTTTTTATAGCGCTTGCCACACCTCTATCTGGATTCTTTATAAAGGTTACCGGATGCCCTTGTTCAATAAACGGCCTTGCCGCTGGCAGAGTGTCGTCTTCGTCGAAATCATAAACAAGATATATTCTGTGTGGGGTGGAGACCTTCTCATGTATCGCGGCCAGCACCGTGGCGATGTTCTTCCCTTCATTATAAACGGGAATGATTATAGCGAGGGGCAATTCGCTCACTTGCCTATATGCCGCCTATTTCTATTTGTGCCTTAATCCACGGGATAACCTCGTCGAGGGCGGCCTCAAGCGAGGTCCCGGCCTCAAACCCAAGGACTCTTTTAGCCTTTTCCACGTTGGGAACCCTTTTTTGCACATCGTATTTAAACGGGTCATCACATGTGTATCTAAATGGTTTATCTGTGTTAATTTTATTCCAGATCAACTCCGCCAGTTCAAGGACTGTTGTTGAGCGATTAGTTGAGATATTAAAATCCTCGCCCACTGCCTTCTGGCTCTCTATGCACAGGCGGATACCGCGCACAAGGTCACCGGCATAGGTGTAGTGGCGCAACTGGTTTCCCTTTCCGAGTATGTGAAGAGGGTCCTGCCCCTTGAGTACTTTCTGAACGAGGTCAGGGACGACGTGGCTCATGGCAAGGCTGACGTTTCCGGAGAGGATTTCCTTCTCCACCTTGGCGCGTTTCTCTCCTATGCCCACCGCGTTAAATGGCCTTATTATTGTATATGGGAGTTTGTACTGCTCATAGGCGCCCTTTGCGAAGTACTCACAGGCCAGCTTTTGAAAGCCGTATGTGGACAATGGTGGTGGGCAGTTCATCTGTTCCCCTTCAGGGGTTGGATAGTTGGTAGTGCTCTCAAACACCATTGAGGAGGATATGACGTTTATCTTCTTTAGTTTCCTGTTTTGAAACGCCCAGATAGCGGCGTCGAATGCCGCGGCGGTGATTCTTTCGTTTTCGGCTATTAAATCATACGCCAGCTCGTGAAACAACGAAATACCACCTATGATTGCCGCAATGGCCACAATTTGATCGCAGTCCGAAAGCAGCTCTTTGAGCAGTTCAACATTCTTTGCGTCACCCTCGACAAAGCGGAACCCTGCGTGGGAATCGTAAGATTTTTCTACCTTGCCGTATTTTGAGAAGTTGTCTATCCCGATGACTTCATGGCCGTGTTCTAAAAGCTCGTCCACGAGGTAACCGCCCACAAACCCGGCCGAGCCGGTTACAAGAATCTTCATATTGTCTCCTTAATATGTTGTCAAATCGCCATGCGCGGCGTTGAGTGCATTTTTAATTTGGTTGATGGTCGCGGCTGCTGTACCGACCTCTCCGACTACGATGCCCGCGGCTAAATTAGAGATTACGGCAGCTTCATACATGGACGCCCCTGAGATATGAGCCAGAGTAAACATCGCTATTACCGTATCTCCGGCTCCAGTAACGTCAAAGACCTCTTTGGCGGCCGTTGCGATGTGATGTATTTCATTGCCATAGAACAGGCTCATCCCCTCATCCCCGCGTGTTATTAAGACTGCCCCGCATTTAAGGTCTTTGAGGAGTTTAATACCTGCCTTTTCAAGGGACTGCGTGTCTCGGATTGATATGCCGGAGCCTTCTGCCGCCTCTTTTTTATTTGGAGTTATCAATGAGACCCCTTTATAGTAATGAAAATGCCCTACCTTGGGGTCAACCGCCGCGAAGAGGCCACCTGTGGCCTTCGCCTGTTCCATCAGGAATTTAATAAGCTGGGGCGTTATGACACCTTTTTTATAGTCAGACACTATGATGCCGTCGAATTTATCTATATTTGAGGCGATATAGCCGGTAACGCTTCTGAGGGTTTTTGCCCCAATCGGCCCTCGGTGTTCCTTGTCAAAGCGCACTATCTGCTGGTTATTTGCGATCACACGAGTCTTAATGGTAGTTGGGCGGCTGTCATGGAATACGCCTGAGATGTCAATATTTTTTTCTTTTAAGAGCGAGCACATAATACCGGCCTTGTGTCCAGTGCCGATTATGCCGCAGAGGCAGACACGACCACCCAGTGAGGCGATGTTATTGGCGACATTTCCCGCCCCGCCGGGCAGATAAGTCTCATCAATTACATCAACTACCGGCACAGGGGCCTCAGGGGAAATCCTTTCGGCTTTACCCCATACGAAGTGGTCTAAAATAATATCGCCGATAACAAGGATACGCTTGTCGGCGAAATTATCAAGTATTTTATTATAATCCATCAGCTTACCGGAGCACGTCATTCTATGGAAAAGTAACACTACACGGTTTTTAATGTCAAGAGGGAGTCTCCGTAAAGAAAGAAAAATATCGGGTGGATATGATATAATACCGCGAGAAGGGGATAACGCTGACAGTGAGATTTAATAAAAAAGGAGACCACGATTATGAGTTTTAAAGAAGCCGTTGAATCCGGTAAGTTTGTCGTTACGGCCGAGGTCGGACCCCCAAAGGGCACCGATATAGCAACGATGATACACGATATGCACATACTTAAAGGCAAGATAGACGCGGTAAATATTACGGACAACCAGTCCGCCGTGATGAGGATATGTTCGCTTGCCGTATGTAAAATAGCAATGGAACAGGGGCTTGAGCCCATTCTTCAGATGACATGCCGCGACAGAAACCGTATAGCCCTGCAGTCAGACCTGCTTGGAGCGTCGGTGCTTGGCATTCACAATGTCCTCTGTATGACCGGCGACCATGTTACGGCGGGCGACCAGAAGGGCGCGAAGTCCGTCTATGACATTGAGTCTGTCCAGCTCCTTCAGCTTGTTGAGTCTATGAACAAGGGCAAGGACATGTCTGGAAACGAAATGAAGGGGGCGACGAGTTTTTTCCAGGGCGCGGTGGTTACGCCGGAGTCAAACCCTCTTGAGCCGCAGCTCATGAAATTCGAAAAGAAGGTCAGAGCGGGCGCGAATTTCTTCCAGACGCAGGCCATCTACGACATTGAGAAGTTTAAGAGTTTTATGGCCTTTGCCAGGGAGAAAAACGCCCGTGTCATGGCCGGACTGGTTGTGTTAAAAAGTGTCGGCATGGCAAATTTTTTAAATAACAACGTACCCGGCATAAAGGTCCCGGCGGAGTTGATAGCCGAGCTAAAGGCGGCGGGCAAAGAGAAGGCTCTCGACACGGGGATGAGCATCACGGCGAGGCATATTAAGCAGCTCAAGGAAGAGAAAATCTGTGACGGCGTGCATATAATGGCCATCGGCATGGAGGACAAAGTCCCTGAGATTCTTCAAAGGGCGGGGCTATTATAAGAAAAATGCCAAGGGCGACGATACAGCATTTCAGGGATAAAAAACAAAAGGGGCAGAGGCTCACGCTGGTGACGGCCTATGACTATACGTTTGGGCGCATAGTGGATGAGGTCGGCTTTGACGGCGTGTTAGTTGGAGATTCCCTTGCTATGGTAGTGCAGGGGCTTGACAACACGCTGCCTGTGACGATGGATGAGATGCTCTATCATACGAGGCTTGTGTCGCGAGCGGTTGAGAAGTCTATGGTAATAGGGGATATGCCCTTTATGTCGTATCAGGTTTCGGTTGAGGAAGCGGTTAGAAACGCGGCCAGATTTATAAAGGAATCCGGTGCCCAGGCGATTAAAATAGAAGGCGGCAGTGAAATCGTGGCGCAGGTCAGGGCGATAGTGCGAGCCGAGATACCCGTGATGGCGCACATAGGGCTTACCCCGCAGGCTATATATAGGATGGGCGGCTACAAGGTGCAGGGTAAGACTGAGGAGGCCGGCAGGATTTTAATAGATGACGCCAAAAGACTTGAGGACGCGGGGGCGTTCAGCATAGTCCTTGAGGCGATGCCCAGCGCATTGGCTAGTCAGATAACCAGCTCCCTATCCATTGCCACAATCGGCATAGGGGCCGGCGCTGGCTGCGATGGACAAATCCTCGTGCTTCATGACGTGCTGGGGCTTTTCGAGCGGTTTGTACCAAAATTCGTAAAGCGATACGCCAATTTAAAAGGCGAGACTCTCAACGCCCTGAAACAGTATAAAGAGGAAGTAGAACAAGGGATTTTCCCTTCTACCAAAGAGAGTTTTAGTTAGGAATGACGCTATGGGTGAGACAAAACTAAAGGTAATGCTTTTAAGACACACCCCTGAGCCTGAGGAGTTAGTGGCAATGGCCGCCAAGCTCTGCTACAGCCCTTCAGACATAACAGGGTTAAAGAAAAAGATAACAAAAAATGACCAGCGTGGTTTTATACAAAAACTAATGGATATGGGACACCTTAGCCCGATAGAACATTCCTCGTTTACATTTGCCATTGAGGGCATATCGCGGGCGTGTTCACACCAGTTAGTGCGCCACAGGCTGGCCTCCTATAGCCAGCAATCCCAGCGATATGTCTCTATGAAGACGGGAGAAGACGACTCATTAGACTATATAGTGCCGCCATCTATCGGCTCCGACAAGACCCTAAAAAAGATATTTGATGACTTTATGAAAGAGGCGCAGTCAACCTATGCACAAATATCAAAAAGACTAAACGAACTCGGCTACGAAGGTGAAGCTGGCAATCAGGACGCGCGGTTTGTGCTTCCAAACGCCTGTGAGACCAAGATAATCGTAACCATGAATGCCCGCGAACTGCTGCACTTTTTCAGGCAGCGCTGCTGCAATAGGGCACAGTGGGAAATCCACGCCGTGGCAGACGAGATGCTCCGGCTCGTGCAGATGGTATCTCCGACGATTTTCTCAATGGCCGGCCCTGACTGCGTAAGCGGCAACTGTGCCGAGGGTGTGATGACCTGCGGCAAGATAACAGACGTTCGCAGCAAGTACAGGATATCACAGTAAAATGCAATAAATACTCATAGCCCGGCTGATGATAATATCTCAGAAATTGCGCCATGTCTTCCTTCTCACCTCTGGAGTATATAGCTAAAAGGTAAATGTTCGTTTCTTGTACTAAATATATTACCCTAAGACCTCCAAGTTCACCAATGTTTGCGCTTTTAATGGCAAATCTATGAATTTTAGGGATTGGTTCGCCATAAACTTTGCGAAGATAGACTTCACGACCCTGGCAAGCTTGCCGTCTCTATCGAAAGTATTTAAAGCTGTTAGTTGCATGTCCTATCGTGCTCTTCCTATTCTACCTCAGCCTCGCCGCCCACCTGCGCCTCATAATAGTGTAAAACATATGGAAGTAAGCATGTCAAGTGTCTATTTTTACAGGCGTTCCCCAAAAAAACTAAGGAACTATTTAAATACGGGGTTGTCTCTTTCAGAGCTCAGGTCGCCGGAGTAATACTCAAATCTGTTCTTACCAAGTTCTTTTGCCCTATACATTGCCATATCGGCCCTTTTAATGAGGACATCGGTAATATTGTCAATCTCATAATCAAAATCTCTGAATGGATATAACTCTATGCCAATACTGGCGCCGATACGGCACTCATACCCATTCACTATAAAGGGTTTATTTAGTGATACAATAATCTTGTCCGCAATTGCTCCGGCATCATCCTTTCCATTTACTTTGGTAAGAATAATAATAAACTCATCTCCTCCGACGCGGGAAACTGTGTCTGATTTCCTGACATTACTTAATAACCTTGTTGAAACTTCCCTAAGCAGGATATCTCCGGTTTCATGTCCATAAGTATCATTAACCGCCTTAAATTTATCTAAATCAATAAATAACAACGCCAGCATATTGCCTTCCCGCGTGGAAAATTCAATTGCGATGTTTAATCTATCCAAAAGTAATATCCGGTTTGGCAAAGCCGTAACCACATCATAGTGCGCGAGCTGCTGGAGCTGTTTTTCATAGAATTTTCTCTGAGATATGTTTCTAAGCACGTAAACACATTGTACTATGTTTCCTGCCTCATCTTTTATTGGCGACGCAGAGCAAGAGACATAGACTTCCTTTCCAGCCTCATCGTAATGCAGGTGCTCACTCATCGCGTACTCACCAGTTCGTAACATAGTCATAACAGGACACGAGTATTCCTGCTGATTACAAGGCTCAGATACTTTATGGGTAACTTCATAACAATGTCTGCCTATTACATCAGTCCCGGTTAGCTTATACTCCCTCATGAAGTTGTTATTGGTGCTGATGATTGTGAAATCATTGACGTCTATCACCGTGAGGGAGTCGTTTATGCTGTTAAGGACGGTTTGCGTAAATTTATTTATTCGCTTAATAGAATCCTCACCTTTTCCATGTTCAATTATGGTCGCAATCGAGTTAGTTATAGATACAAAAGAACCCTCTTCCAACTTATTTCTTTCATGATTATGCCTGACGTACAGGCATAATACGCCTAATATATTGCTGCCTGATTTTATGGGTATGCAGTAGTGTCCATGTTCGTGCATTCCTTCAAAGCTGACAGAATGTAAGTCGTCAAGTTTATTAGAAAATACTGTTTTACCTGTGCTGGCGGCTATCCCGCAAAGGCATTGCCCATATTGCAATCTCGCACATGACGTTAATAAATGTTCAGGCAGGTTTCTTTGAGCAACCATCTGTAACTCCTCAGCTCCATCTACTTTCAGATGGATACATCCCTTTTGTTCAATGCTTATGCCAGGGATAGAGACGATTATATCCATAATTCTCTGCAATTTATTCTGAAGAGGAACCTGCTCCAGGGATATTTCAAGGACGCTTTTTATTGTCTCCTGTAATACATCTCTGCGTTTCAACTCATAAACGGTTTCTTCAAATTGCGCCCCTAATGCCAACTGAGCCTGCACAAGGCCTTCATTTTCTCTGAGTTCCTCTAACAATATATCCACATATTTAATAATCCCCGTCTTGTTTTGATTCCTTCGCAGTCCATATTCGTCACGCAGGTTGCCCTGCGAGATATTCTCTAATATCTCTATTATATCCCCTGGTTCGGCCCCTAATTGATTAACAAGCGAACGTATCGCCTTTACCGCAATTAAAAAGCTGACAATAACTGACAGCACACACGCGGATATAACAATAACCATGAACATATGATATTCGTTATTTGAATGAGCCTCGCCTTCTCGCATCATATTTGTCTGATGGTCGGTAAGATTATCAATTGACTGCAAGAATACTGCGGAATGTTTCAATTGTTTATCAAACAACGATATCCTTGATTCCTCTGAATTAACCAGCAAAACAGCACGGCTTTGTTCTCGTACAAATGACAAATAATCACCTTGTATATCTTGTATTGTCTTCAGAAGTATTTTGCCTTTACCACTTCTCACCAAGTGTTCAAGTTTGCCCATATTTTCTGTTATAGTCAGTTTGTATTTATCAATATTGTCCGCCTCTTCGGTACGGTTATCATTGACCAGAAGTAATTTATATATTGACACATCAATGCCTTTAACGGCATACATTACGTTATCTAAGTATATAGTTTTGAGGTATCTGGAGCTGACAATATCATGAATCAGATCACGGAACGACTGCAATATAAAGACACTAGTAACACTGCCGATGATTAACAGCACCACTATAACAGCATGACTATATGCAAATTTCGTTTGTACCTTCATAGTACCAGCCCAATAAACGACTATGCCATTATACCATACCCCACGTTGATATCAAAAATATTATTATTTCACACCAGACACGACATCCTTCAGCCCCTTGCCCGCCCTAAACTTCGGTACTCTGGCAGCAGGGAGTAGCGTGGCCTCTCCTGTTTTAGGATTTCTACCTGTCTGTTCCTTCCTTTCAGACACAACGAAGGCGCCAAACCCCACGACAATAACGCGCTCTCCCATCTCAAGAGCCTTAGATATTGCGTCAAATGTGTCGCTGATAACCTTTGCGACCTCTGTTTTCGACACTTTTGACTCTGCCGCCACCATATCTATTAGTTCAGCCTCAGTCGTAGAACACCCCCAATATGAATCACAAGTATATATAAAACGTCGTAATTGTGCTGGCTTTCGGCAATACGTGTCAATAAGTGTATAAAATAAACATGCGGGATGTGCCTGTCTTTAGGGCGGGGTAACCGCATTAGAGAAATTAGTCGGAAAATATCTATACTTTTAGCTCCGATCAATGGTTTCATGGATTCCAACTTTCCAGACTGTGTCATAATGGGGCAGCATAGGGATTTCATTGCATATTTTAAGATAGGGAGCCTGCCGCCGGTCTGTGGGCAATTGAGGAGTAATAAAGATTATGATAGAAATATATAATTTATAAAGTATTGTATTAATAAACATTGATACTAAAAGCATGAAGGTGGTAGGCATCAGTTAAATTTATTTCCAGCGGCAATATAAGATCATATAAGTGCAGAAGATCCAGTACGAGTCTATGACGAGTTTATAGAAATGTTAAATATGAGGGAATTAGGGATATAGAAGATAAGGTAGGCAATCCGCAATATGCCAGAAAATGATGCCGGATTATAAGTCGTATGGTTGGGGTCTGTGGGTCTGTTAACTAAACTGTGTCAGGCCCGATTTTGTTTATAAAAAACTGTTCTATTGATTCCATGTTCTCCCCTCTAAATTATTTTTTATTATGTGCCCGTACCACCTGTCTTCACTCCCATACAAAACATAATACCTTCAATCAACGCGTCGTTTTCTATGGGCTTTATTATGTTTCTGCAAACTTTGTCACTTGTGTGAAGTTCATCGTCATATGCGGTGGTTATTATAATTGGCTGGGCTCCATCTATTTTCAGTATCTCCTCTATCATTGCCATACCGTTCATAGCGGGCATTTGAATGTCGGTTATCACTAAATCTATATCTTCTTTGTTTGAGATATAGACATCTAAGCCTTCCTTACCATATAACCGCTTCATAGACTTGGGCTACCCTTCTTCTTAGAAAGCGGGCAATCAGTGTTCTTATATACTCATCATCTTCTACATAAAGTACTGTTACTGTTTTCAATACGGATTCGTCCATCATATTTCTATCCTCAGTTCGCACCATCCATCAATATTTCGTACCGATATAGTGCCGTTCATGTTTTTTTCGATTATTACCTTTGCCATATATAACCCCATTCCAGTTCCTCTTGACTTGTCTTTAGTGGTAAAATATGGATCAAACACCTTATCAATTATATCATCGGGAATTCCTCCACCGTTGTCCGTAATAGTTATAATTTTCCTGCCTGTGGTGTCGTCCTTGTATAATCTTATCTTTATTGTACCATGGGTGACTTTTTTCTGTTCAAATTTGTCCTTAACATTGGTTAAAATATTTAAAATTATCTGGGCAAACTCATTAGGGAACCCTTGTATTGTCAAACTCTCATCTAACTCTTTATCTATGACAATATCCTTCTCTTTAACATACCCTGAGATAAGGGTATTGGCCTTATTTATCTCGTCTGATATATTAAATTCCCTTTGTTCTTTACCTGTTATATAAAATTTTTTAAAATTATTTATGGTGTCCGATAACATCTTCAGCTCAGATAGGGCAAGTCCTATATTTTTATTCAGATATGCCTCATCTAATTCACCATGCAGATATGCATCCTTTATGTCCTGAACTGAAAGTGCAACACCACAGAGTGGCTGCCTCCAATGGTGAGCTATATTTACAAGTAGCTCACCCATAGATACATGGCGGGCCTGCTCGAACATGAGCCTATCTTTTATTTGATTTTTGGCAACCTCTTGCTCTACTCTCCCCTGTAAGGTCTCGTTCATCATCCGAATTTCTTCTTCCATACGTTTACGCTCCGTTATGTCTCTTATGAAAGCAAATATTACGTTATCGCTTTTAATAAAATTAACGCTTATCTCGACATCGATAAAACTGCCATTCTTACATCTATGTTTAGACTCAAATCTATTTCCGCCTGTCCCAATTATTTTCCTTATGCGTTTTTGTACTACCTCTGGTGGTTCTAACGTTTCAATATCACTTATTCCCATCCGTAGCAACTCCTCTTCTGTATATCCTATCATATTACAGTATGCCATATTTGTTTGCAGTATCATTCTTTCTGTGTCCACTATCAGAAACCCATCTATAGAGGTAGATAGAATTGTTTTATTTTGCTTCTCTAAGTGTATATGTTCCTGAACCTCTTCTGCCAGCCTGGTTTTTGAGTCTAATAGACTTCTTGTCATTTCATCAAAAGTTGATGATAAAAAAAATATTTCGTCCTTTGAAGTAATAGCTGGCATTTGATAAACATCGCCATTTCTTATTCTTCTTGCGACACTTGTCAGTCTGATAATTGGAGAGGTAATCGAACGGGAGATAAACTGCGAGACTACTATTACAAATATCATTACAATAAGAGTAAGCATTATATAAAGTTTGCGCAGGTAAAGAAGTGGAGCAAATGCCTCATCTTTGTCTATCTTTAAGACCATACCCCAGTCTAATTCCTTGATATACCGAGTTGTAGCGATAACATGTTTTCCCCTGTAATCTAATGAATCGTAAAATGTATGCTCTTTTTTTAGTAATGCCTGTGTCATAACAATTTCCGTGTCCTTCGAAGGGATTCTCTTTCTGAGTGCTGCCTCCAGGTCAAACCTCAGTGGCGTAATAAAAAGCCCGTCGCCGTTTTTATCCCTTCTTGCAATCGTGGTTTCACCGGTTTTCCCTAATCCATCATAGTTCGCAGTTATACTATGAAGCGCCGTAGTTGTGATTTCTAAAACCAAAACGCCTATCTGCCTCCCTTCATGCAATAAGGGACACGAAAGGTATCGCACTACCTCATTATTGATCAGGGAGAAAACATCCAATGAGTAGCCAGTCCTTCCCTTGGTAAAGTAGTCTTCTCCGGACATGTCTTTGCCGTCTAAAGAGGTATTTGTGGAAGCAACTACCTTTCCGTCCATATCTAATATGAAAATGTCTCTTATATTTTTTACGGCTTCCTTTGCATTTGATAAAACTACGAGAACTACATTCTGTTGAGATTTTTCTCCTGTCTTCATATAACGTTCCAGTGCAACGCGCATCGGAGGTCTGCTTGTTATCAGGTCCAGTATTGATTTTTTCAAAGAAATATCATTCTCAATCCTGTCTTTCTGTACGTTGGCAACAGATTCCAATTCCTTATAAACATAATACGTAATCGCCGCTTTTGCAATATGGTATGTCGCTATGCTGATAACGCAAACCGGCAATACAGCTACCAGCACCATTACAATGGCAGCTTTCTTAGATATCTTCACCTATCGCCCCCTGATACTGTAGTCTTATCATAAACTCCGCTCCTTCATCCACATTTCTAACCGTCAAAGTACCCCCCATATTCGTCTCTACTATGATTTTTGACATGTAAAGTCCAATCCCCGTACCTCCCGCCTTTTCCTTAGTCGTAAAGTAGGGTTCAAAGATTTTATCTATTATGTGTTCAGGAATGCCACCTCCGTTGTCTCTTATTGAAACGATAATATTATCATCGGATTTAGAGACAATTATCTTGATACATCCAACGATACCTTGCTTTTCTTTTCCTCTTCGGTTCAATACCGCATCTCTTGCGTTATTTAATAAATTAAGTATCACTTGTTTTAACTCATTTGGATAACCCATTGAGATTAGAGCCGACTCTTCGCCTAATGTTTCTATATCTATTTCTATGTTATTTTTCTTATATAAGCCGCCAAACATATATAACATATCATCAATAATATCTTTCACATTAAAAAGGGTCTTCTCTTTGGATGGTAACAGAAATTTCGCAAAATCATTAATCGTTCTTATCATGAAACTGATTCGTTCCTTTGATATCTGGATAATATCATCAATATATTTTTTATCAAGCTCTCCATATTCATACGCATCCTTAATATCAAATATACTAGCTGATAAGGCGTTTAAGGGCTGCCTCCACTGATGGGCTATCATTCCTATCATCTCACCCATAGCCGCCATCTTTGATTGTTGAATCAACAGTTGCTCCTTTTGATTTCTGATATTTATCTCATCGTAAACCATCCTTTCTAACTCCCTGGTCAGAGATTCAAGTTGTGTTGTTTTTCTATTCAGGTCTTCTTCTATGCGCTTTCTTTCAGTGATATCAGTGGCTATGCCGCATACGGCATATATTTGCCCTTTTATGTCAACCAATGGAAACTTTATGGATATATAAGTGTGTATGCCATCTTCATGCGGAACAATCTCTTCAAAGTTTAAAGCCGTATTCTTTTTCATCACTTCAATGTCATTTGCCCTGAAACTATCAGCCGCATCCTTTGGAAAGATATCGTAGTCAGTTTTACCAATGATGGCTTCTTTGGTTATATGAAAAAGCACCTCATAGTGGCTATTTATAAGCATATATCGGCCTTGTGTATCTTTAAGAAAAATAACCGCGGTTGTGCTGTTTATTATTGACTGGAGTTGTCTGCGTACCTCTTCCAGTTTTATCTCTATCCTTTTTCGCTCGGTTACGTTTCTGAATATACCCATAATATATTGTTTCCCATTGATGACTATTCCCTGAGCCGTAATTTCAACCGGAACTTCTACATTTTCTGAATGTAAGATTGTAAGCTCTATGGGATGCGTATCTATCCCCTGTCTTGTGAGTTCCACATATTCTTCAAACATATGTATTGAAAAATCCTCTTTTATCAGATTATGCAGATTTAACTGATGAGTACCCACAAGTTCATCGCAGGGTCTCATAAACAGAACGGATGCCTTATGATTGGCGTTAACTATAAAACCTGTATCCATGTCCGCTATAAGTATTGCATCAGGTGCGCTTTCAAATAGATTTCTGAATCTTTCTTCGCTTTCCTTGAGGGATTTGCTGGTTTTTCTCAATTCCTCTGACCTCTCCTCAACAAGCTGAGACACCCTTTCATTCCTGCCTGCCAATACAAACAAAAAAGAATTCAATAGTCCTATAAACAACATACTCCCCGCTAATAGCGCCCACGCCTGAAATGACCTAACCCTCTCAATATATTTCATTGTTGGAGAAAATAGAATGTTCCATGCCCTGCCGGGCAGCATTAGCTCACTTCTCTTGTAAATACCTGTGTCATTTCCAGAGCCGGTGCCTAAAGCAGACGTTTTATATGAGTAAAAAGGAGTTTTAGTAGCATCATTATCATATATTTTAAATTCTATATCATCAATCCTAAGATTTCTTAACGACCATTCCACTAAATCCGAAACACGAAAGACGCCGAGGACAAAGCCTTTAAGGTTTCTCTGTCTTTCAACTACAGTATCATTCGGTAAACCTGCCATGTACACTGGAGCAAAAATCAGAAAACCTGGCTGCCCCTGTTTTTCCTGGACAAGCGCTATAGGAGCCGTAGTCACCGCCTGTGCTATATCTCTTGCCTTTACTAACGATTCATATCTTGTGGGATCAGAGGCAATATTGAAACCGAGGGCCATCTCATTTCCCTCATAGGGTTCTATGAAGTAAACAGGAAAATACTCCTCTCTATTCTGTGACCTTATCCGCTTGCCGTTAGAGTCCTTATCCATAATCTGAAACCCTGAAAATCCGTCTTGACGTGCCAAGCTTTCATATTTTATCCTGTCATTATCGGGTACGCGAGGTATCCACTCCAAAGCCTGAATACCCTCATGTTTCCCTATAAGACCTGTTATAAAATTATGAAAATCATTTCTGCCAATATGTTTAACCGTGGCAAACAGATGCTCTATTGCCTTTAATGTATCGCGGTAAACATCGAAGTTCCTTTGAATTGAACTCAATATTATGTTTGATTTATCTTCAAAATCTTGTCTTATATGTTTATCTTCTTGGTGTTTTACATATATGAAAAGCAATACTACCAAAATAAATGTTATTGCCACAGGCAGAGCAACCGTTGTTTTTTTCTTCCTCCACACATTTTGTGGTTCACCTTTAAATATCAAAATGATTGGTGTTACAATCATCCCCCCTATGCTATCTCCTACCCACCAGTTCCACCATGTAAATGGGAAGTTAGGGACTGAAATTAAGCCAAGCAGCAGCATGGATGATGGTCCTATAAGTGAGTTTACCATGCAGCTTATAGGGCCGATTATAAGGAAGAATTTTATGACATCTTTTTCGTTAGCTAAGGAGTTAGGATATCCAATGTATCGTTTGACTAAATACGCCCCCGCAAACGCCTGTACAGATGCGCCAAGCCCAATGACGGCAGGCAGCGTAACCGAACCTAAAATTGCATCCATGCTAAAAGACGTTAAGACATTGGTCATAAACGAACCCAGCCAAACCCCCGGTAGCACCCTGTATCCATATACCAGGACAGCCGCCAGCGCAATCCCTGAAGGAAGCCACACTATCGTTGCATAGCCCGGTGGGATTGCCAAGTTTAACCCAAGCCTCCCTGTTACAAAATAGACAATTGCAACAAGAATTATTCTGTTTAAATAAAATGTCTTAGATTTCATTTCATTTACCTGTTTGTAGATATTTACTATTAAGTGCTTATATTAAACTATGGTTATCTATCTGGCCATTATCTATTAAATTAACAGATAAGTTGTAGAGGAACTCCAAAAACTCTTCATCATTAAGTGGTTTTACGAAGTATCCATGTATTGAGTATTCTTTTGCCTGTGACATATAAGTACTTTCATCATGGGCGGTAACTACTACTATAGGGATATTCCTGTCTGTTTCCCTTATCTTTTTGATCATTTCAAGTCCATTGTGTCTTGGCATCAGGATATCGGTTAACACTATGTTGGGACTATATTTGTTATATAGAGACAGCCCCTCTTCACCATCAATTGCCGTATAAACCTCTTTAAATCTCCGCTTTAGTGATCTTATAGACGCGTCTCTGACCATTGATTCATCTTCCACATACAACATCGTCACGCATTGCTTTATTATTGCAATATATTCTTTTTTATCCATTAGTCACATTGCATCCTTCATTGTTATTTTAAATTCCGCCCCGCCTTCGATATTCCTGACTGTAAGCCTGCCATCCATGTTGGTCTCTATAATTGCCTTAGACATATACAGACCTACCCCCGTGCCGATATCTGACGGCTTGGTTGTAAAATACTGTTCAAACACCCTGTCTATTATAGATTCCGGTATGCCGCCACCGTTATCGCTTATTGTTATATCAATGAATTGATATTCTTTTTTCACGTCTATTTTAATACTACCTTTTAAACATACCTCATGGTCATTAGCTCGTCTCATGACAATGGCGTCTTTGGAGTTGTTTATGAGGTTGAGTATCACCTGTTTAAACTCGTTCGGGTGCCCCAAGCAGTTTAGATCATCGTTATTATTGTAAAAAATCTCCATCTTAATACTGGATTTCTCAAAAATATCCGTAAACATTGAAAGTATGTCCTTGAGAGATGTTACAACATTAAACACTGTTTTTTCTTTACTTGGCCTAAAGAAATTCCTGAAGTCGTCTATTGTCTTTGCCATAAAACTGACCTGCTCGTTTGATATCTCTACCATGTTATCTATATATTCTTTATTAAGCTCTCCATATTCATATGCGTCTTTGATGTCCTGTATATTTAAAGATATAGCGTTTAATGGTTGCCTCCATTGATGGGCTATCGAGCCTATCATCTCACCCATTGACGCCATCTTTGACTGTTGGATTAACATCTGCTCCTGTTGCCGCCTTTTCTGGGTTTCTTCTACTACTATCCTTTCAAGGTTGATGTTTAAATTTTTCAGTTCCTCTTCAATTTCTTTACGTTCGGTGATATCGGTTGCTATCTGCAAATGTACAACTCTCTCATCAACCCATTCTATGGCTCTGTTTTGCATATAATACCATCTTTTGTTTATTGTGTTTTGAAATTCCCATGTATATACTCCTGCCGTGGTACCTCGTTCATCAATAAGCTTACTGTTTATACAAAAACTGCATGGGGAAGATTGTCCTGATTGGAGTGTTTTATAGCAAATGCTTCCTTCGAGATCATTGTTGTTCAGGACTTCCTTCAAATAACGGTTTGCAAATATTATTTCATACGTCTGCATATCGGCTACATAGACGATTGCCTCCATGTTTTCAAGTATTTTCAATAATCTGTTATGGGATTGTTCTAATCGTATGTCCAGTGTTTTCTTGTCTGTTATATCTCGTGCAGTTTCAATACAGGCGACTACATTCCCACCTGCATCTCTTATTGGCGACGCTGTATTTTCAAAATATATTATCGTATCGTCCTTTATTTCAACTCTTCTTGTGGATTTATGTACGCAGCCGTCTGTAAATGACTGTAAGACCGGACATCCATCGCAAATTTCATCTTTATTTTCATATACATGATAACAATACTCTCCGGTATGCTCGCCAAAATAATCTTTAAGTGTCTGATTTTGATATATTATTTTAAATTCTCTATCCTGAATAGTTACTCCATCGGCTATCGCGGAAAGTATTGCCTTTGTCTTTTCATTCTCTTCCCTGACTTGGATATCCCTCTCTTTGATATCATTCATGTCCCTTGCTATATGAATTGAACCTATTAATTTTCCATTTGGATTACATAAGGGAGAGGTAGATACTAAAATGTGTCCACCCATATTTTTTTCATACACTTCAACCTTATGTTCCATTCCATCTTCGAGCAGCTTGTTATGTGGGCAGCCATCCAAAGGAACATCTGCTTTATGAACAAGGTTGTAACATGTCTTTCCCACGGCGTCTTCAGGTTTGATCCCTAATACTTTAGCCATTGGTTCGTTCATTTTCAGTATCTTATGATCATCATCTAATAACATAATCAAATCAGGAATGGCGTTAAATGTATCTTCCCAGTTCCGCTCCGCTCTTAGGAGTAATGATTCTCTTTCTTTTCTTATCGTTATTTCATTTTCAAGTTCTTTCAACATCGTAATATTTATTCTTTCGGTATCTTTTAACGCAGAGATATCCTCCATAACCATTATCACTCCATCAATTATGGCGTTATTATAAATAGGTGAAACAGATACGCTTACGTCCATAATCAACCCATCGCGTGTTTGCAGTTTATTTTCATGCCGCAGAATAGGCTTCCCATCGGAAATAACTTTTTTAGCAGGACAGGCTTGTTTACAAAAACAATTATTTCCAAATATTTCATAACACCTCTTCCCCCTTATGTGGTCCAACGCACAGCCTGTAACTTTTTCTGCCGATGGATTTAGATATACTATGTTTATATCAGCATCCAGTACATATACCTGTTCAGCCATATTTCTTACAATAGTTTCATATATAGAATGGTTTAATTTACCCATGCTGACAATCCTCCCCAGCAAAAAGAGTTAGGTAAAAAAGTTGATACGAGGATTGGAATAAGAGAGGCAAGAGCCACGCCATAAACTCTATATTTCATAAATATAAACCTCGCTGCCGCAAATTGCTGGCAAGTAGCCTTTTCCTTATCTCTACAATGACCTATCAAGGGACGTGCCACAGCGCCCAGAACCAAACTCAAGCTGGCCCCCGAGTGCTGTTGCATAATTATAACATATAAAATGGTACTGTGAAAATATCAACATCAATCCATAATCTATAATAACCATTAGGAATACGCAACGCCTTTCGGCTATTGAACTATGAAGCAGGAGAACTCCGCGGCGGTAGCACAATATCGCCGCCAAAGTCCCCGCTCACATAGAGGGCCGAAGCCTGTCTCGTTACCTGTTCAACCCCTGAGCCACCTCCGGCTGTTTCATATCGTTGGGGCGGCAGGCAAAATATTTTCTGTCGGGTGTATATGCACAGGTTGCTGTCACCGCACCGCCAGGTGTGTTCATATTACAGGCAGTGCCATCAGATTTCCCCGTACAGGCATCAATGGCAGCCTGTGGCGGGACGCGACTCGCTGAGCTTGCGTTGTGGCCAGCGTTCGGCATCTGATTAGGCCTCGCAGCTAAGCCCTTGGGGGTTTCCACGCACGTGGCGGCAACCGTGCCATCAGGCGTTGTGTGCTGTACCGCCGCCCCGGCAGTCTTGCCCTTGCAATCCGCATAGGCCTGCGGCGGCGGCTCATGTTTGCCCAAAGTCGCCTGTTGATTTTGCTGTGGCTCTGCCATCGCCGCATACGTCCACAAACTTAATACCACCGTAAGTGCCATCACTGTTTTGTTCATTGCCGTTTCTCCTTTTTCAAGTTTGATTGCGGCATATTGCCGCTGTTCCGGTTAATTATAGTATAAACAGATAATTCGTAAAGAGGGGTTAAGATTGCGGCAGTTCTGGTAAAGTATTGTAAAGTTTCGTTAATGGGGGGACACATCAGAATTCCATATTCAGATGGACGATGACCTTGTTAGGGAGGTATCGCCCCACCCACCAGTTGGGCAATTCTACCGAAATCAGGCTCTGCCATCCCCAGGGCAAACGCACTATGATAGATTTGCTCCCACATCGCCTCGTCTTGCCATTGCCTCACCGTACAAAAAAGGGATGGTCGTCCCATTCTGATTTTACTTTCATATCGAACTGAAAGAATGCAAAGTGCTCAGGGTATTTTTCTACATAGGCGGTCAGCACGGCAAGGTATTTCATCATCAGCCCCTCCGGCGTATCGCCCTCAGACACCTCTATGGGTGGTTCTATGATGACTCTGGCGGCACCGCGTGAGTTGGAGCGCTCCGAATCAATTAAAAACACGGGTATAAGCGGGACGCCTTCCTTTAGGGCGATTTTGTACGGTACAAGGTTGAAGTTGGCCACACGGCCAAGAAACGGCGCGGTATGCCATTTTCTGCCCCCTCTGCCCGTTGGCGGATATAAGACTATTTCGTTTCTGCAGAGCGTAGTTAGTATATCTCTGATTGCCATATTTCTGAGGCCGAAGTTGTCAAATGTTTCGGCGCCGGCGTTAATGAATCGAACTGGCATGGCGCCCTCTACGGCGTCGTATCTGGCCTTATTGGCAAGCATTGTAAGGCCAGCCCGCGCAACCCTCGGGGACTCCGCCTGTATCGCAAGCTGATTGACCCTGTATCCCCTGTGTCCGAGGGCCGGCATTGCCATCATATACGGGCCGAAGTGGGGATTTAATAATATTGCCCCACGGCCAATCGCTAAGACACTGTCCAGGAGCGAAAGGCCCTCAGCCGGGATATACTCATCAATGGTCTTGTCGTTCATCCTTCTAAGGTAGCACTGCTTTATCCACGCATTCAACTGGTTTTGAAACGATTCCAGTATAAGTTGCCCCGTGTCCCTGTCCTTAATCAGGGACGAGAGCCTGAGTTCCTCTAACATGAGTTGCCTTCTGTTGCCCGCAATGGCCATTTGAACGCGTGCCATAGCCGCCGTCATCACATTTATCGCCCGTGGGGGCAACAGGGAAAACCCCACGCGCAAATACCGCCAGTATAGCCATTTCAGAAACGCCCCGATTTGAAGGTTCATAAGGGGAGGTTTAACTTTGCCCATCAACATCCCGCATAAGCCCATTAACGCCTGCGCGGCGTTGCTGTTTATATATCCGCAGGACAACCAGATAAAATCCTAACAAAAACCACACAAAGCGCGCCGTATGTGAAGTCAAATCAAATTGAATCAGCCCATTCACCGCAAACACGGCTACCACTATGACGTTCAGGGCAAACATCAGATTTGCCATATAACTGCTGTCAAACTCCTTCCATGTCTGATGGAAAGTTCGTGCAAAAAAATTGATAAAAAAGGCCAGCGCTAAAATGCCAAAGACGCCCATCTCGAAAAAGAACGAAAATATCAGGCTGTGTACCTCGGAAATCGTCTCCGGTACGACATAGACAAATCCCCCCACACCGATGCCGGTTATAAACGTATAGGGATTTTGTACCATGTATCGCAGTCCGGTCTTCCACATAGTCATTCTTGAGCCGATGCCGGTTACGCCCTCATTTTTGGACGACAACTCCTCTGTGTTTGACTTCAGGGTGGTGCTGGTTGTAAACATCGTGTGTCCCTTGTAGCCAAAACCAATTATAAGCCTGTCAATAAAGCCGGGCGTGGCCGTAACTATAATAACCAGATACACAAGCAGCGTAATCGCCGTATATTTGACGAATCTCTCTTTATATATGGGATGAAATTTAAAAAACATGACAATGGCCGCCCCAAGCGCCACAAACGCCCCCCTTACGGCCATCATCACAATGGCAAGTGAGCCAACGGCGGCAACAAGCCCGTAAAGAGTTTTCAAACGACGGTCTTTGGTAAGTAGCAGCAGAGTTAAGGAGATAATTATCATCTCCATCTCCAGGGGTGTAGAGGGGGCCCCGATAGTCAGACCAGTTGGTCTGTTCATTATCTGTCTTAATCCATACACTGAGAGCATTGTATGGGGCGCGATTAAAAAATCATAAAAGGACATGTACCATTTCGATACAAACACTGCCAGACTGCATATGACGCCCGACACCAAGAGCGTTACAATAAACTTATGCAGCATTTCTCTGGAAGTAACGATTCCAGTTACGAGATAATATATCAGCGCCCCGAAGAGCATTTGAAGGTAAAACAGAGAACCCTCCTCCAGAGAAGGCGTCCATAGCAGGGATATTCCATTATACGCGAGTATTGCCAGCACAACGATGTCAACCGGCGTGGGCTGCCTTTTCAGGCCCTTGTCAATGGCCTTCTTATACAACCACGCCCCAAAGGTTATCACCATAAACAAGATACAAATGGGAAATATGGCGGCGTCCCCCGTTTCGGCGACAAAATATTCAATACAGGTAAACTCAATGTAAAACGTGAACACCGTCAGCAAAAGCCCAAACTCATAACCGGCAAAGAAAACGGCGGCAAGTAAGGCAAGGGCAACGGCCATGGCAAGCCAGACCGGATTTATTATGTAAGCCACGGAGGCCAAAACGCAGCACGCGCAAAGAACGACAAGCGTCGGCACATGGCGAAACGTCAGCGGTGTGTCAGATTTTGAAGCCAGAGCGCTCATCGCGTGTCTTGCCGGCCATCTGGCGTCTGCCAGATGACATAGAGGGTTTGGCCGTTTTTCCCTTGAAGTTTATATCCTTCGATACCATTTTTGAGCGCTAATGGGGTAATCGCCGGGGCGTCCAAACATGTAAACTTCTCTGCCAGCATCATGTATGTGTAGTATGAGAGTTTCTTAAAGGACGCCCCGCCGTTTTTCGGATTATTGATAAATCCGGTATAATCGAAGTAGCTGAAGTCTCCGGCGAACTTGCTATGGTCATATATATTTGTCCAGATTACCTTTTTCACGCCTGCCGAAAGGGCGGTGGCGTATCTGATGATGACATCAGCGGCTTGCCTTCGCTCGGAGAAGGCGGTTTCGTAGGGATTATGAGAACCGCTTGGTAAGCTCGTCTCACCTATCCATATGGGTACGTCCCCGTAGCCGTAGGCCTTGAGCAGTTTTGCGGAGCCGTCGAATTCTTTCTTTAGTTTTTCGAACTCCGTGTCTGTTCCCTTATAGACGTTTAATGTGCCAAAGGGGTGCCACATGTCAAATATGTCAAACGCCCTTGTCACATTCATAGAGGCCAGATTGTCGAGCACCTCTTTGTAGTATGGCCGCTCGGGGTTTACGTACCCGGCCGTGATAATCTTACAATCAGGGCAGGTGGCCTTAATCGTCTTATACGTGGTAAAAAGTGCAAGGGCGTAGTCCCTGGGGTCAAACTTATAGTCGGCCTCCGTCTCGACGAAGAAGTATCTTACCTTTGGGAGTTTGTTCAGCGCGGCCCTGAGGAAATCGGAGTAGTCTTTTACGTCTTTCTCAGTAAATGTAAGTCTGCCGAGGCCGCCTGACTGTGGATTGGGGGCTGTTGAGACGCCTGGGTGGATAGTGGTGATGACAGTAAACCCCTTTGAGGCGGCATCGCCATAGAGGGCGCTCAATTGCCCAAGATAAGCGCCACCTGATGAGAAGTCCTTGCCGCCGAACTTATAGACCATGTAGTTCAGGCCGGTTGCGCCCAGGAATCTTATCCACTTAAGGCCAAGTCGTTGGGCGTATCTGCCGACGTATTTCTCTGAATTTCTGTCTGACAGGACTTCTATCTCCGGCGAGATGAGGACAAATGGCGATTCGTTTGGGTTGGGTACACAGCGCGCGTCTGATTCTGGTTCGACGTAAATGGGGGCGTCTGTTAATTCAACCATAACCGAACCGTTTTTTGCGTCGGCTATGTAGGTTTTAAATGCTGAGGCGTAATCTGTCACAAGGCGGCCACTTTGGGCAGAGGGGATGCCATCGGTTATTTTTACCTTGTCTATACCCGTACCTACTGAGAGCGCGACGGTCTTATTCGCGGGTGCGTGCTTCGCAGTCGCGGGTTTGGCGCCGCGTTGCAGCCTTTCAAAATCCGCAAAGACACGGTCAACAATTTTGGCCGCCTTCGTTGGGTCTTCGTTGATGTATGCCCTTATGAGGGTGGAGGTCTCGGCGGGGAAGATTCTTTGGGCGTCAGGGTTGGTTGCCTTTAGCTCGGCGGCCCACCTCATAAGTACAGAGGCGCGGAGCTGCACATTTTGTTCATTGGTAGGCGCGGCCTTCACTTCACTGCGAACCGCGCTGATAGTCTGCGAGTCAAACTGTGGGGACGCCGGTTGCGTGGCAGGAGGGACGGGCGGTTGATATGCCGGTTGCGTGGCGGCATTGGAAGGGGGAGAAAACGGCTTGTCCTGCGTCGGCTCCCCTGTCGGGGCGGTTAATTCGACCTTGCCAAATGTTTGCTCAAGTGCCGCATAGGCCTTGTCTATCATCTTAAATGCCTGAGGGGGATTTGCCCTTGCGGTGTCGTCTATTTTCATAGCCTGTTCTTTGGTGACAGCCTTGCTTACGTCTATGCCTTTTTCAAACAGGAGCCGCTGCCACTGGAAAAAAATGACCAGCCTCTCGTCTAAATTAGAGGCATTTGTGGCGGTGGTTTTCACGTCAGCCCTGACTTTTTTGACGGCCATGACGAGGTCTTCCACGGCATAGGCGGAATTAAAAAATATAAATATTGAGATAAATGCTGATAATACCAGACACAGTAACGGTTTCACCCCCCGCATTTTAACCTCATAACGATACTACACCTGGTTGAATTCATTTACCTGATTATACAAAAAATCGTAGCCGGATGTCTATTTCGGCCAGGCCAAACGCATTAGAAAATTGCAATAGTATTTTCCTCTCATGGATTCCTGCTTTCACCGGAATAACAGACAAAGAAAAGAACAGTCTGGAAATCATTACAGAAGACGAAATCAGGGGGAATCTGTTAGAATTGCTAACAAACATGAAGCTGCGAAAGGAGATGTCCGCACTTGGGCGAAGGCTTGTTGACGGGTTTGGGCGCGACAGGGTAATATGGAGGCAACATGATATCTGATTTGAAGGGCGTACGCTGCGTTGTAACCGGAGGGGCCGGGGTAATCGGCAAGGAACTCCTTGATATTCTGCGGCAGGCACAGGGGATTGTCCTGTCAATAGATAAAAACCCGCTGCCTGAAGATTTTAATACCGCTGGCATAACCCATATAGTAAAAGACCTCTCTAAGGATGCCTTAAACGAGATATACGACTTTGGTCCTGAGATTGTCTTTCACCTTGCCGCGGCCTTTGAGCGCTCAAAGGAATCGCCTGACTTCTGGGGCGTCAACTGGAAAGACAATATGTTTCTTAGTCACGGGATTGCCGATGCGGCGCACCGTGTTGATACCCTTCGTGTGTTTGTCTTCGCCTCGTCGTATCTCATATATTCCCCTCTTCTTTATATGTCGAAATCCTTACGCCATGACCCTGTTTACCTGCGGGAAGACGCCCCGGTAAACCCGCGAAACATCACCGGAGCCGCAAAATATTACACTGAGAAGGAGCTTGATTTCATTAAGGAATACCTAAGGCCGGAGCTAAGAATCGTCTCGGCAAGAATATACCGCGTCTATGGCAGAGGCTCAAAAGACGTTATATCAAGATGGGTAAGGTCTGCCCTGAACAACGAGCCGCTTGACGTCTATAACAAGGACAACTGCTTTGACTATATCTATGCCGGGGATGTGGCCGAGGGGCTTTATAGACTTGCGATAACAGAGGCGGCGGCAGGCGTCATAAACCTTGGCTCCGGCAAAAGCTATGGAGTCGGGGATGTCATAGACACGCTTTCATCGTTTTTTGATTTAAAGATTAATGATCGCGGCATAACCGAGAACTTCGAAAACAGCACGGCAGACATCAGGGCGCTTAGAAGTCTTACGAACTGGCAGCCCCCGACAACCCTGTTAACCGGCATAGGGCAGATAATCGAATATGAACGGCACGCCTCACAGGGTGCCCAATGAATATACTCATCACAAGCGCCTCAAAAAAGGTAACCCTTGTCAAATGTTTTAAAAATGCGGTCAAAAAAGAAGGTGGCGGGAAGGTCTATGCCGCCGATATAAACCCGCTTTCAGCGGCGCTTTATATGGCAGACGGCCATTTCCTCATCCCCCCGGACAATGACCCGGAATTTATTGCCGCTCTGATTGATATTTGTAAAACTCACAATATAAGGTTGATAGTGCCGACGAGGGATGAGGAACTCCCCGTGTTTGCGGCGTCGAGGGAGATGTTTTCCTCCGTTGGAACGGCCATAATGGTCGCGCCGCCTGAGACGATTGCCATCTGTCAGGATAAAAGGATGTTCGTGGATTATTGTTTATTACGCGGAATTGGAACACCGCGCCGTTACAATATTTCCTCTGATGGCATGGTGTTAGATTCCATAAGTTATCCGGCCTTTTTAAAGCCGCGCTTTGGGAAAGGCGGCTCAGGGACGGCGCGCGTTGATAATGAGGACGCGCTCAGGTATCTGCTGAGGTCAGACCCGGAGGCCATCGTACAGGAGTATGTTCAGGCACCTGAGTATACGATAGATGTGTTTGTTGATTTTGCGGGGCAGGTGATTTCTGTTGTCCCGCGTGAGCGTGTAGGGGTATTTGGAGGTGAGTCATTTATTGGAAAGACGGTCAACAACCCCGCGCTAATTTCGGAGGCGGTAAGGCTTTCCGGGATGCTGGGGTTGGTTGGGCATAACACGATTCAGTGTTTTTTGGACGGAGGCAAGGTAAAGTTCATAGAGATAAACCCGCGTTATGGCGGTGGTGCCTCATTGGGGATAGCGGCGGGGGCGGATACACCACGCTTTTTGATTAAACTCTTAAAGGGCGAGAAACTTAATCCAGTTATTGGAGAATTCAAAGACGCCCTCTATATGCTGAGATATACGGACGAGATGTATATGGACGCCCCATACGAGAAAGCGGCAAAGTGACAGCGGCGTTATTTGATTTAGACGATACACTTTACAGAGAAATGGACTATGTCGAGGGCGGATTTAGGGCTGTGGCGGAGTTTTTAGGCGGTCGTTACGGCTTAAAAGAAGAGACAGTCCTTGATAAGACGATGAGCATACTCCACACCTCCGGGCGCGGGAAGATATTCGATAAACTCATCGAACTTTTAGGAATATCCAACGAAGAGATAGTGCGCTATCTCATATACATGTACCGTACTCACAAACCGGCCATTAGCGTTTATGAGGATGTCATACCAGTTTTTGAACATCTGCGTAGCGTCGGTGTAAAGACCGGACTGATAACTGACGGCATGGCAATTGTCCAGCAAAACAAGGTCTCTGCCCTTGGGATAGCCGGGCTTTTCGATGTAATCATATATACAGACGCCATTGGGGCTGAGTACTGGAAACCCTCCCCTGTGGCGTTTAAGATGGCTCTTAATATTCTCAATACCCCCGCGTGCGAGAGTGTCTATGTGGGTGATGACCCGTCAAAGGATTTCATAGCGCCCAACGCACTGGGCATGAAAACCGTGCGGATAATACGCGATTCTGACACTCATAAGCAAACGCCTGAAGGACAGGGGTTCGCCGCACAGACAATCCACAATAGTTTATCAGAATATTTCATGGTAGTGCCTTAAAATGTCGGCGATAACGATACAAGGCAGGAAGATTGGAGCCGGTGAGCCGGTGTTCATAATAGCCGAGCTATCGGCCAACCATGGGCAGGACTTCTCAATTGCCGTTGATACGATTACAGCGATGACAGCGGCGGGGGCGGATGCCGTCAAACTCCAGACCTATCGTCCTGATACGATAACTCTGAACTCTGCCCGCGAGTGTTTTCAAATAAACCAGGGCACAATATGGGATGGAAGAACTCTGTATCAGCTCTACACGGAGGCCGCCACGCCGTGGGATTGGTATCCGAGGCTTAGGCGCGAGGCCGAGGCACTCGGCCTGATATGTTTTTCCTCCCCGTTTGACAAGACCGCGGTGGACTACCTTGAGACGATGGACGCACCGGCGTATAAGATAGCATCGTTTGAAATAACCGACATTTCCCTGATTCGGTATGCCGCGTCGAAGGGAAAGCCCATAATCCTGTCAACCGGCATTGCAGAAATTTCGGACATAGAGGAGGCAATTGTGGCCATCAGAGAAACGGGCAACAATGAGATAGCGCTCCTGAAATGCGCCTCAGTGTATCCGACACCATTTGAGGAGCTGAACCTGAGGGCGATGCCATACCTTGGGGAGCGTTTTGGAGTAGTGATGGGGCTTTCAGACCATACGGAGGGCATTTCGGCGGCCACGGCGGCGGCAGCCCTTGGGGCGTCAATTATAGAAAAGCATTTTATATTAGACAAGGCGATGGGCGGGCCTGACGCGGCATTTTCGCTTGACCCCGCGGAGTTCACCGCAATGGTGAAGTCTGTCAGAGAGGTAGAGCGCGCCCTAGGCAGGGCAGATTACACTATCTCTGAAAAGGTGCGAAAAAGCAGAGAACACGCCCGCTCGCTATTTGCCGTAAAGGCAATTCAGGCGCTTGAGCCGTTTACGCTGTGCAATGTCAGGTCAATCAGGCCGGGCTTCGGCCTGCACCCACGCTATTTAAATGACGTACTTGGAAAAAGGGCAAAGGTGGCAATAGAAAGCGGTACGCCGCTAAGCTGGGACATTATTATTGATTAACGCGGTGCCAATAACTCATGATAATCAATAAGGACGTGGTCGTAATAGGCGCGGGGGCCTCAGGGCTTTTCGCGGCGGCGGAGGCGGGGATGCGCGGTCGGCGCGTGGTAGTCCTTGAGCGCTCGGCAGCATTGGGGAACAAGGTGAGGGTATCTGGAGGCGGCAGGTGCAACTTCACGAATCTAAACGTTACGCCGGACAATTACATATCTCAAAACCCACGATTTTGCATCTCCGCCCTCACGGGATTTACCCCGCGGGATTTTATTGAAATCATTGAGAGATACGGCATAAGGTATTATGAAAAAGAGCAGGGACAGTTGTTCTGCAAGATAAGCTCGGGCGAAGTTGTCTCCATGCTTCGCCGACGGTGCGAAGACGCGGGGGTGACAATAGTATACAACGCAAAGGTCCACGACATCACAAAGCGCGGTGATGTGTTTGTGATAGTCACCAACAACACAGGCGTGTTCCATTGCAGTTCGCTGTGTCTGGCAACGGGCGGGATTTCTTATCCGCAGCTTGGCGCCACAACGTTTGGGTATCGAATCGCCGCGCAGTTCGGCCTTAATGTCATCCCTACCAGACCGGCGCTTGTGCCGCTTGTGTTTAATGCCAAGGACAGCGCTGACTTTTCGGGGCTTGCCGGCATATCCGTTGACGCGGTGGTGAGCTGTGATGGAAGGGCATTTCGCGGCGGCGTGCTATTTACGCAGAGGGGATTAAGCGGCCCGCCAGTCCTTCAGGTGTCTTCATACTGGCGCGCGGGTGGGTATATATCAATAAATCTATTCCCTGATGGGGACGCATGGGAGTTTCTCTTAAGCAGACGAAGGAATAAGGCAGAGCTGGCCACAATACTATCGGGGGTGTTTTCAAAGAATTTTGCCCGCAGATGGTGTGAGATTAATTCATATGTGAGGCCAATAAATCAATTTAACGACAAGGAGTTAAGGGAAATAGCCGGCCACCTCCATGACTGGAAACTATGGCCGGCAAAGACGGAGGGATACAAGAGGGCGGAGGCGGTAATAGGAGGGGTTGACACGGGGGAGCTGTCGTCAAAGACGATGGAGGCCAAAAAAGTGAATGGCCTCTATTTCACTGGTGAGGTGATGGACGTGACCGGGCAGCTAGGCGGGTACAACCTGCATTGGGCCTGGGCGTCGGGGTACGCCTGCGGGCGGCACATGTAGTCGGGGGCGGCCTGATTATTGCGTCTTGACTTGCTGGTGTTTTTTCTTTGATAACTTATTCCTGAGACGTTGCATAAATGGGGATTGTTTACGTGGCAGGGTGCCCACGGGAATGTCAAGTTATTTGCGTAAACCCCATTTTTAATAGGTGATATTTTTGTCTTATTTTTTCACAGTTCTCATTTTTATCACATAATCAGATCATGTTACTTGAGAAAGGGATTGCACGAGGTATCTTTTAAAAATCTGATAAAAATACTCGATGCCCTTGACATATCGCTCTATCAGTTCGTTCGGGCTATCGGATATACGACTCCGAAAAAGAGAAAAGCAATGAGTTTGGCTCCTGGGGAGGGATTCGAACCCCCGACAAGGTGGTTAACAGCCACCCGCTCTGCCGACTGAGCTACCCAGGACCACGTAGCCAACACAGGATTGTAACATATTCTGAAGTTATTTTCAACCCAGCGAGGACTACTCTACTGTGTAATACCAAAATAGAAATGTCCTATTCTACCAAAGTAGAAATGTCCTAAAGATCGAGGCGTTTTGTACCATAGAAGGAAAGAGGGTACAATGGCCAAAGAGGACATGCTGATGGTAAACGCGAGGGATTTGA
>JADFYL010000176.1 GCA_015233045.1 Nitrospirota bacterium
TATCAATGACCAGACCTCCTTAGGGTCCCATCTCCAGTACGTGCCCCATATGGCCTCTGACCACAGAGCGCCCGTGATTATCGCAAGCGTCAACAGCGGAAACCCTATTGTTATCAGACGATAATTTACCTCATCAAGCACCTTCAGGCTTGGCAGGCGGTGAAAAAGACCGTCCAGCCTCTTTGACTTTACGTGCCGCTCCTGTATCAAGTACATTATACCTACCCCACAGGCAACCGCAAGGGCGGCCTCCCCCACAAAGGCCAACACTGTGTGAAGCCAGAGCCACGAATTCCTTAATATCACAGGCAGCGGCCTAAGCTCACGCGGCAACACAGACGAGGACAACATGAGAATAAACACCCCGGGCAAGACAAATGACCCCAGCAACCCCATCTTATACCTGTACTCGATTATGAAAAAAACCAATACAATGCACCACGTGAAAAAAGAGGCCGCCTCATGCAAGCTGGCCGTTGGCATGTGGCCGGAGACAAAAAGCCGCAGGACCACGTTTAGCGTGTGAAAGATAAAACCGGCGGCGGCAAACATGGCCATACCCCTTGAGGTAGCCCTGCTTCCCTTCATCAAGTCCAGTATCGCCAGTATAGTGGCGATAAAATACGCGGTCAGCGCAAGTTCAAATGTCAAAATCAATTAGAAACACCCCAGTTCGCAGGATGTTATCCTGATGTTTAGAAAATTTGCCGCATCCCCCAGAGTGCTGTACGAAACGCCAAGTCCCTCAGCGGCCCTTCTTGCCAGCGCGCATGGAATCTTCCCGTCCTGTGACAGCCCGGTAAGGGTTATCTCTATCTCTTTCCTGACAATCTCATCCAATATTATCTCAGCACAGCCACCCCAAATATCTAAGTCATCCCGGCCAACCATGTTTTCGCCCGCCGCGGCTGTCTCCCATTTCTCATCATATGCCCTAACATTACAGGTTTTCACGCCGCTTGACAAGGGCACATACGGCAACGTGTCCAACTGAAAATCCCGCAACACCAGCACCGACGCCTTCTTTAGCGCATTCTTGGCGCTGTCTTTTATCTTAAGCGGGTCATCTCCGAAGACAAAGGCCACAACATCGAACTCTATATGCTCTGTGGGGCTGTTTCCCTCTACCAGTATGCCATCCATATCCCAGAACTTATCAAGGGCAATTCTGATGACCTCCTCAAGTTCATGCCGCGGGGATTGAATCCATTGCGCCCTCTGTGCCCCGGCGTTAAGCAGCCTCGCCGTGTCCTTATCCCCCTGGTTTATAGTGTCCGCCGCGTCGGCCACAGATGTATAAAAGGCCGTCTGCGTGTATTTAACAGCACCCCACGCGCTATTTTTCCTCGCTTTCAGACGCGTCAAGAGGTGCTCTGCCAGCGTGGTCTTACCACAACTGCTATGCGCGCCACCTATGCACACCAACAATGGCTTATGATTGAACTCTGGTATATTTGCAGTCATTGTTTTGGCAAAAGATCGTTTTATCGCCGGACTTGTCTGTTTTTTCATAAAGCAGCGGCGCACTGCAGTTGGGGCACACCTCTTCCACCGGCTTGTAGGAGGATATATATTTGCAGTCGGGATAGTTGCCGCAGGCGTAAAATATCTTGCCTTTAAACCTGCCCTTCGTTGACTTGCGTTCGATTATATTGCCGCCGTCAAGTGGACATTTCAGCCCCGTGGGGATGGGTTTTATATTTTTACACGCGGGATAATTTGAACAGGCGAGGAATTTGCCAAATCTTCCCGTTTTGATAACCATCGGGGATGAGCATTTGTCGCAGATTTCGCCGGTCTGCTCTACCGGCGCATCCTCCTGAATCTCTCCGGTTACCGGATCAATCGGACGCGTATTTTTACACTCAGGATAGCCCGAGCACGCAAGGAACGTCCCGAATCGGTTTGCCTTCATTACCATCGGCCTGGAGCACTTGGTGCAAATCTCCTCTGTGGGGATGTGAAATTTTTCCTCGTCCCTTGAGGCCGTTTCGATGTCTTTGGTAAAAGGCAGGTAAAAATCCCCAATCACATTATTCCAAAGAATCTCACCGGATTCTATCTTATCAAGATCGTCCTCCATTTTGGCTGTGAACGGTATATCTATTAAATCGTGAAAACGTCTGACGAGAAAATTGTTTACCAGGGTGCCCAGCCCGGAGGGTTTGAACTTGCCCTCTTCTTTCACCACATACTTGCGGGCTTCAATAGTTGAGAGTATGGCGGCGTAGGTGCTTGGCCTGCCAATGCCCTTGTCCTCAAGAGTCTTTACAAGGGTCGCCTCCGTAAATCTGGGCGGGGGCTGTGTGAAATGCTGCTGTTGCCGGATATCAAGGAGTCTTAGCGCGTCACCTTCTTTTAAATCTGGAAGCAGGGTTGCCCCGTCTGCCTCTTCAATGTCCGGCGTCTCAGAGTAAAGGGCAAGAAATCCCTTGAATTTGATAACCGTCCCTGTTGCCCTGAACTGCGCTTCCTTAGTGTCGTCAAATATGTCGAAGGTAGTCAGCTCCATCAGGGCGGTGGCCATCTGGCTGGCGATAAAACGTTTCCATATGAGTTCATAGAGGGCAAACTGGTCGGCCGCGAGATATTTTTTTACCGCCTCAGGTGGATACTCCGCATATGTCGGTCTTATGGCCTCATGGGCCTCCTGGGCGGCCGCCTTCACCTTATAATGGTGTGGTTTCGGTGGGAGGTATTCCTTGCCGAAGGCCGTCTCTATATACTCACGTGACCATTTAACGGCCTCAGGGGCTATTCTGGTTGAATCGGTACGCATGTAGGTAATAAGCCCTACCGCCCCTTTTTTGCCAATCTCCACACCCTCATAGAGGCGTTGGGCGGTGGACATGGTCTTCTTTGCGGAGAATCTTAATTTTCTTGAGGCCTCCTGCTGAAGCGTACTCGTTATAAACGGAGGGTAGGGTGTGCGTTTTTTCTCCTTCCTGTCTATGGCCAGCAGGGAATAATCCCTCTTCTGAAGGGTTTCCTTAATAAGGGTCGCGTCTTTTTCAGAGGTTATCAGAAACTTGTTTTCCTTGCGCGCGGGGTCGTTGGAGGTCTTGACAGAGCGCTCAATTACCGTCTCACCCTTGTATTTAAACAGGCGGGCGGAGAACTCCGGCTCAACACTCCCCACGTATTTAGCGGTTATAGACCAATACTCCTCCTGATTAAACGCCTCTATCTCCC